>JBAUKK010000066.1:0-9078 GCA_049577645.1 Candidatus Deferrimicrobiaceae bacterium | reverse complement strand
GGTACGTGCCTTACGAGGGGCTGGAAGGAAAGCGTGTCCTGATGGGGGTCCTCCTCTCGGAGAACGAGGAAAGGGTTTCCGTCAAAAGCGTCGAGGAAGGATCCCCCGCCGAAAAGGCCGGCGTCCGCCCCGGTGACGCGTTCGTTTCGTTCGACGGGGAGCCCGTGGAGGAGATGACCGATATCTTCTACCGCATGGAAAAGAAGAGGGAAGGGGACACCGCCTCGCTCGTTCTTCTCCGGGACGGGGCCGAGACGCCGGCGGAGATCACCTTTTTCCGTATGCCGAAGAAGAAGAAGGTCCATTAGAAACCATCGCGCCGACCGCCGTCCTCCGGGTCCGACCCGCCTTAAGACCGGGAGATAATCGGGGGGCTGCAATAATGGGGCGGGAGGCGATATACTCTTCTCACGCCGGCAGGCACGGCGCGATTTCCTCGGCAAAGAATGTCCGAAACCGGCCGGGAGGGAAACGGGGTGCCGTTCGTCATACGCATGGGAGCCAACGCGATCGCGATCCTGCTGATCGCCTATCTCCTCCCGCAGGTGATGCTGGCCGAGGGGGCGCTTTCCGCGCTGGCCGCAGCGTTCTTCCTGGGGCTGGTGAACGCCGTGATCCGCCCGATATTCATTCTCCTCACGCTTCCGGTCACCGTGCTCACCCTCGGGATTTTCCTCCTGGTGATCAACGGGTTGCTCCTCTGGCTCGTCTCCGGGATCGTCCCCGGGTTTTACGTCAACGGCTTCTTCGGGGCCGTCGCGGGATCGGTGCTGGTGAGCGTATTCTCCGGGATTCTGACGAGCGTGGTCCCGTGAGCGTGAAGGTCCGGTTCCTCGGAGGGGCGAGGGAAGTTACCGGCTCCAGTATTCTGGTGGAGGCGGGCCGTTCGAGGTTCCTCGTGGACTGCGGCATGTTCCAGGGAGGAGGGGAGAGCGACCGGAAAAACGAGAGGAAGTTCCCGGTTCCTCCCTCCTCGATCGACTTCGTCCTGTGTACGCACGCGCACATCGACCACACGGGACTTCTTCCGAAAATCGTTCGGGACGGCTATCGCGGCCCGATCCATGCGACCGCAGCGACGGCCGATCTTCTCCATATCATGCTTCCCGACTCCGGCCACATCCAGGAACGGGAGGCGGAATGGAGGAGCAGGAGGCGAAAACGCGCAGGGCGGAAGGAGGTCCCGCCCCTCTACACGGAAGCGGATGCGCACGCGGTGCTTCCCCTCCTGTCTCCGGTCGGGTATGGCGAGACGGTCGCCCCCGCCCCCGGGATACGCGCTTCTTTCCTGGATGCGGGACACATCCTCGGGTCGGCGATCCTTCGCATCTCCGTCGAGGACGGCAACCGGGATCGGATCCTGGTATTTACCGGCGATATCGGCCACCGGGGGCTTCCCATCGTGCGCGACCCCACGCCGGTGGAACGGGCGGACGCGGTGGTGATGGAGTCCACCTACGGGAACCGGCTGCACAAGGGGATGGAGGAAACCAGAGAGGAATTCCTCCACGCCGTGACCGACACATTGGGCCGCAAGGGCGGCAACGTGATCATCCCGGCATTTGCCGTCGGGCGCACGCAGGACATCATCTACCTGCTCGCGGATCTCACCCGGCAGGGCCGGGTGTCGGGCCTCACCGTCTATATCGATTCGCCCCTGGCCACCGAGGCCACGCGGATTACCCTCCGGCACCCCGAGTGCTTCGACAAGGAGACGCTTGCGGTCTTCGAGTGGCGGGCGAAAAACCCCGACGCGTTCCGGGTCGTCGTATCGAGGGGAGTGGAGGATTCCATGGCGCTCAATTCGATGCGCGGCGGCGGGATTATCCTCGCGGGCAGCGGAATGTGCGAAGCGGGGCGGATCAAGCACCACCTGAAGCACAACCTGTGGCGGAAGGAATCCAGCGTGATCATCGTCGGGTTCCAGGCGCCGAGGACGCTGGGGCGGAGGATCGTGGAGGGGGCCAGGCGGGTCCGGATCTTCGGGGAGGAGATCAACGTCGCCGCCGACGTCTACACGATCGGGGGGCTGTCCGCCCACGCCGACCGGAACGACCTTCTCGCCTGGGCCGGGGCTTTCCGGACCCCTCCCGACAAGGCCTTCGTGGCCCACGGCGAGGAGTCGGTGTCCGTCGGATTTGCCGGACTTCTTTCCGAGCGGCTCGGCTGGAACACTTCGGTCCCGTACCCGAACCGGACCATCGAAGTATGAGGGAGACGGGACGGATCCGCTTCGCCGCTGTCGCGTTCCTCGCCCTGACCTGGGTGACGGCTCCTCCCCGCTCTCTCGAGGCCCATCCTGTCCACGATCCCCAGGACGACATACTCGAGTCGATCGGCGTGGACGAGAAGCTCGGCGGCGCAATCCCCCTCGATGCCCTCTTCCGGAACCAGAAGGGAGAGGAGGTTCGTCTGGGAGACTACTTCGCGGGAGGGCCGGTGCTTCTGACCCTGAATTACTACACCTGCCCGATGCTGTGCCCCCTGACGCTTCGCACGCTTCTCGGGACGGTGGAGGAGCTGAAGGGGGTTGCCCTTGCGCGCGACTTCCGGATCGTCACGGTAAGCATCGACCCCGAAGACACGCCCGCGATCGCAAGCGCGCGCGCCGGGGAGATACACGATATGATGGAGGGGATGCCCGACCCGGCGGCGCGGTGGCCGTTCCTGCTGGGCGATGAGGAGGCCATTCAGGCCCTCACCGGCGCCGTCGGATTCCGGTACCGGAAGGTGGGAAACGAGTTCGCCCATCCGGACGTGGTCGTCGCGTTGACCCCCGGGGGGAAGATCTCCCGCTATCTGTACGGGATCGAGCAGGACCCCCTGGATCTCAAGATGGCTCTCATCGAGGCCTCGGAGGGGAACATCGGGGAGTCGACCGCCCTGAACCAGGTCCTGTTATTCTGCTTCCAGTATGATCCCGTGGGGAAAAAATACGCACTCTACGCCCGGAACATCATGAAGGCCGGCGGGGTGCTGACGATCGCACTGCTCGGAGGCCTGCTCCTCGTTTTATGGACGCGGGGCCGGAGCAAGGCCGGTTCGTAGCGACAGGGGGAGATGATGACGAATGCGTACGCCCTGGGGGAGGCGGCATCCCGGACGACGGGTGAGGTGGATGCCCTGTTTCTTTTCATCACGGTCGTCTCCCTGTTTTTCTTTCTGCTCGTCGAGGGACTGCTGATCTACTTCGCTATCCGGTATCGAAGGAGAAAAGGAGGCGAGCCCTCCGAGACTCCCGACATACGAGGCAATCTGTTGCTGGAAACAATCTGGATCCTGATCCCCACGATCGTCGTCGCCTCCTTCTTCTACTATGGGTACATGGTGTTCCGGGACATCCGGACGCCATCCCCCGGGGCAACCGACATCCACGCCGTGGGCAGGCAGTGGCTCTTCGAGTTCCGGTATCCCGACGGCAGTTCGTCGATCAACGAGCTCCGGGTACCCGCCGGCAGGCCCGTGAAGCTCATCCTGTCTTCCGACGACGTGATCCACAGCTTCTTCATCCCGGACTACCGGCTCAAGCAGGACATGGTGCCGGGGCAGTACACCACCCTGTACCTGCACCCCGACAAGGCGGGGACGTACCCGATCCTGTGCGCCGAGTACTGCGGCGTCGGCCACTCCACGATGCGCGCGGAATTGATCGTGATGGAACCCGGCGCGTATGCGGCATGGCGGGAGAAGAAAGAGGCGCCGGCCGGCCTTTCGCTCGCGGAACAGGGGAAGGCGCTCGTGGAGAAGTCCGGATGCCTGGGATGCCATGCGGTCGAGGGGGCGGAGAAGGTCGGCCCGAACCTCGGCGGGGTTTTCGGCAGGAAGGTTCTTCTCTCGGACGGGACCTCCGTGACCGCGGACGAGGAATACCTCCGGGAGTCGATCTATGACCCCAAAGCCAAGGTGGTGAAGGGGTACCCGGCCGTCATGCCCACCTTCAAAGGGAGCCTTTCCCCCGACGACGCGGGCGCGATCATCGCCTACCTGAAATCCCTTTCCGGCGTAAAGGAGATGGAGACAGAGGAGGAGACAGAGAAGGAGATAGAGGAGGAGAAGAAAGAAAGAGAGGGGAGGGAGGCCCCTCCGGGGCGGAAGGGGGAAGAGCTGGTCGAAACCCTCGGGTGCCTGGGGTGCCACTCCGTCGACGGGTCGGCCCGGGTCGGGCCGTCTTTCCAGGGGCTGTTCGGCAGGCAGGTCGAGCACGAGGGCGGCGGAAAGGTGACCGCGGACGAGGCGTATATCCGGGAATCGATCAACCAGCCCAAAGCGAAAGTCGTAAAGGGATTCCCCAATGTTATGCCGGAATTCAAGGGGAACATTTCGGAGGAGGACCTCTCCGCCATCATCGCCTACCTGAAAACGCTGAAACAGTAGGTTTTTTCGCGCATCCAACTCCCCCGTTCGGTCATCGCATGGGGGGCAGACGGAAGGAGAGACTAAAAAAACCGATGCGGGAAACGACGGGGAACGGGGAACAGCCGCAAAACGGTGACGCCCCCCGGGGCTACCTCGAAGCGAAAGGGTTCTGGGCCTGGGCCTATACCCTGGACCACAAGCGGATCGGGGTGATGTACCTGTACACTACCCTCTTCTTTTTTCTGGCGGGTGGAGTTTTCGCTCTCCTGATCCGCATCAAGCTGATGTTTCCCGGGCAGCACATATTCACCAACCAGACCTACAACGTGTTGTTCACCATGCACGGGTCCCTGATGATCTTCCTGTTCGTCATCCCCGCGATCCCCTCGGGTCTGGGGAACTTCTTCATCCCGCTGCAAATCGGTGCGAGGGACGTGGCGTTTCCCCGGCTGAACCTGCTTAGCTACTGGGTCTTCGTGGCCGGAATCGTCGTGATCCTTGTCTCCCTCGTCCGCCCGATGGACACGGGGTGGACCTTCTACACCCCGTATTCCGCGAGGACCGCCGCCGACGTTACGATCCTCTCCTTCGGGATCTTTCTCATCGGAATGTCCTCCATCCTCACGGGCCTGAACTTCCTGGTGACGATCCACAAGCTCCGGGCGCCGGGGATGACGTGGCACCGGATGCCGCTTTTCATCTGGTCGATGTACGCCACCAGCATCATCCAGGTGCTGGCGACGCCGGTCGTGGGGATCACCTTCCTGCTGCTCGCCATGGAACGGGTTCTCGGGGTGGGATTCTTCGATCCGACGAAGGGAGGCGATCCAATCCTGTTCCAGCACTTCTTCTGGTTCTACTCCCACCCGGTCGTCTACGTGATGATACTCCCCGCGATGGGGATCATCTCGGAAATCATCCCGGCCTTCTCCCGGAAGCCGATCTTCGGGTACAAGGCGATCGCCTATTCCTCCCTGGCGATCGCCGGCTTCGGCTTTTTCGTCTGGGGCCACCACATGTTCGTCACCGGGATGTCCGCCACGGCGGCGATCATCTTCTCCCTCCTGACGTACTCCGTGGCCATTCCCACGGCGATCAAGGTCTTCAACTGGCTCGCCACGATGTACCGGGGATCCATCACCTTCGAGTCCCCCATGCTGTACGCCCTGACCTTCATCTTTCTCTTCGTCGTCGGGGGCTTGACGGGGATGTTCCTGGGGGCCCTGGGGGCGGACATCCACGTGCACGACACCTACTTCATCGTCGCCCATTTTCATTACACCATGGTGGGGGGGACGGTGATGGGGCTTCCGGCCGGCCTGCACTACTGGTTTCCCAAGATGACCGGCAGGATGCTCGGCGAAACGATGGCGCGCCCCGCATGGCTTTTGATATTCATCGGTTTCAACGTCACCTTTTTCACCCAGTTCATCCTGGGGTTCGAGGGAATGCCGAGGCGCTACGCGCAGTACCCCGCGCAATTCCAGGCCCTGAACATCGTGTCCACGGTGGGGTCGTGGATCCTCGCGACGGGGATATTGATCATGTTCGCGAATTTCGTCCGCGGGCTGTTCCGGGGCGCCCCCGCCCCGCCGAACCCCTGGAAAGCCCTCTCTCTGGAGTGGCAGACGGGGTCGCCGCCGCCGACGGAGAACTTCGAGGAAATCCCGACGGTGACCGACTGGCCGTACGGGTACGCGGGAAAGCAGACGTAGGGATATGAGCGGTCAATCCACGCACCACGGGCCAGGGGCGGCGGGGCACGAAGCCCACATGGACCCGGCCACGGCCCGAGAGGCCGCAACGCTGGGGATCTGGACGTTCCTCGCCACCGAGGTCCTTCTCTTCGGGGGGCTGTTCACCGCCTACGTCATCTTCCGGATCAAGTACCCCCAGATGTTCTACGAGGACCACCTGAAGCTGAACAGGGTTCTGGGCGCGGTCAACACCGTTGTGCTGATCGGCAGCAGTCTCACCGTGGCGCTCGGCATTGCGGCGATCCGCAAAGGGAAGGTCGCGCTCCTCCGGTTCTACCTTTTCCTCACCCTCCTGCTCGCCGCGACCTTCCTGGGGATCAAGTACGTGGAATACACGGAAAAGTTCTCCCACGGGCTTTCCCCGGGAACCGACATCTTCTTCTCGCTCTATTTCATGCTGACCGGCCTGCACGGCATTCACGTCCTGGCGGGGATGGCGGCGCTGGGAACGGTCCTCTTCCTCGCGGGGAGAGGAAGATATTCGGAAAGCTACCACACGCCGGTGGAGATCTCGGGGTTATACTGGCACTTCGTGGACCTGGTATGGATCTACCTGTTCCCGCTGCTGTACCTGGTGGGGTAGGGGGGAAGGCGATGAAGGATCACGATTCCGGCGTAAGGACGTATATCGTCGTCTGGGGCGCCCTCGTCGTTCTCACGGCGGTCACCGTCGCGGTTTCCTACGTGCATCTCGGGATGATGAACGTCGTCGTCGCCCTTCTCATCGCTTCGGCGAAGGCGTCGCTCGTCGCTCTTTTCTTCATGCACCTGCGGTACGAAAGCCGTCTCGTCTGGGGGTTTGCCCTGACGCCGATCTTTTTCCTGGTCCTCATCATCGCGGGGACCCTCTCGGATACCTTGTTCCGTTGACGCCACGGCGGGTGTCCCCGCCGGGGAAAAAGGGGGGAGAATCGATGCTCGGAAGAGTTACCGTGGGGCTCTTCTTCGTTCTGCTCATCTGGGGCAATCTCGTCGCGGGGCTGAAGGCGGGGCTGGGCTGTCCCGACTGGCCCCTCTGCCATGGGAAGGTTCTTCCGCCATTCCGCTTCGACATCTATATGGAGTTTCTCCACCGGGTGATCGCGGCGACGGCGGGAGTCGCCCTTGTCGTCCTGTCGTACCGACGATTCCGGAATTACCGCGGTGGAGCGAGGGCCGTACCTGTGCTGGCGGTGGCCTTCCTGGCGGCTGAGATCATCATGGGCGGGGCGGTGGTCCTCCTGGAGCTTCCGGTCCAGCTCACCACCGTCCATTTCGTCACGGGGCTTTTCGTATTTCTCCTGGCCTACTACATGATGTCCTTCGACGGTGTCGTCCTGCCGCCCTCCTTCTCCCTCAAGGGGTATCCCGGCCTGTTCTTCGGAATGGGGATCCTCGTGTTCCTGCTGGCGGCGATGGGAGCGTACGTCCGTCACGCGGGGGCCGGGCTTGCCCTGCCCGACTGGCCCACGTCGCTCGGCGGCCTCATCCCGGGCGTTCTCGCCGATGGGGTCCTCATCCAGTTCTCCCACCGGGTGCTGGCCGTCCTCGTTGCGCTCACGATCGTGGCGTTCTGGGCGGCGGCGGCACTGGATGATCGCCTGAGGAGGCACCGGCGCATGGCGGTGGCCCTTTTCTGCATGATTCTGGCGCAGATCGCCATCGGCGGAGCCGTGGTGCTGACCCGCCTTTATTTTCTCTCCACGGCGCTGCACCTGGCCGTGGCGCTGGTAATGCTCATGATGCTTGCCCGGATGTGGGTGAGAGAACTCTCCCCCGGGGGGACGTCGTCATAAAGGCGGCCGCCCTGTCAAGAAAACCCGCCGGGGGGGAGGAAAGGGGAAGGTCGGCGGACCTGGCCGGCTCGGCCCTTCTGATCTCGAAACCCGGCATCGTGTCGGGCGTCGGGCTTGCCGGTCTTGCCGGGATGGTCCTGGCCGAAAGGGGGATGCCCGCCGCCGGCATCGTCGTCCCCTGCCTCGCAATCGTCATCGGCGCCGCCTCCGGGGCTGCGGTCATGAACGGCATCCTCGACTCTCCGCTCGATGCCCGGATGCCCAGGGTGTCGGGACGGGTCGATGCGATGAGAAGGGTCGGCAGCGGGGGAGCGCTTGCCCTCTCCCTCGGTCTTATCCTGGCCTCGCTTTTCCTTTCCTACCGCTATTTCCACGGGATTACCGCCGCTCTCGTGCTCGCCGCCGTCCTGTCCTACACGCTCCTGTATACCCTCTTCCTCAAGCGGCGTTCTCCCTATGGGACGATTCCGGGGGGAATTCCGGGAGCCCTCCCCGTTCTCATCGGGTATTCCGCGGTGTCCGGACGTATCGGGATGGACGGCATCATCCTGTTCCTCGTGATGATCCTCTGGCAGCCGCCCCACTTCTGGACCCTGGCGCTCGAGCACAGGGAGGAGTACCGGGATGCGGGAGTTCCCGTTCTTCCCGTCGCCCGGGGCGAGCCGTACACCAAGATCCTCATCTTCCTCTATGGGGTGAGCCTCCTGCCGGCTACCCTCGCCCTCTGGGCGTTCGGCTATTGCTCGGGGATGTTCGCGCTGATTGCCATCGTCCTCTGGTGCTTCTTTCTTCTGTCCTGCTATCGCAACGTGGTCGGCCGGCCCAGGTATCGCCGGGCGTTCGGAGCCTCCATCCTCTACATGATGGGAATTCTGCTGGCGGTGATCGTCGACGTGTCCACGCGGGCCGTCTGAAACCTGCCGTCGGAGACCCCGGCTCGCGGGGGACTTCCCCTCCGCTACGCTCGCGACCTTGCGCCCGCTCGATGCCGGTCCCGCTCGACGGACGGAATGACTCGCTCCACAGGCCACCGGCCTCCAGGGGGCCATTCCCGGAATATCCCGGCATTCGAGTGCCGCTGCATCCGCCCCGGCATCGTTGCCATCCCTCCCCGTACCGCTGCGGGTACGCCTCGGTCTGGCGCCTTGCCGGATGCGGCGCATCGACCCTCTCGATGCTCGGCCTATTCC
>JBAUKK010000065.1:0-1822 GCA_049577645.1 Candidatus Deferrimicrobiaceae bacterium | reverse complement strand
TGACGGAGACAAGGATCGTATCCCCGTCAAGGGCGCCCCGGACCGATTCCGGCTCGACGATCCCGTGCCGGTTCACCGGAACGTACGTCACGCGGAACCCCTGCGTCTCGAGGAACCGGCAGGCGTTCATCACCGCGGGGTGCTCGACCTGCGAGGTGACGATGTGCTTTCCCCCGTTCCCTTTCCGGTACGCGATCCCCTTGACGGCGAGGTTGTCGCTTTCGGTGCCGGAACTCGTAAACACGACCTCCAGCGGCTGGCACCCGAAGAACGAGGCGATCTCCTGCCGCGCGTCCTCCACCCCCTTGCGCACGTCCCGCCCGGCCCAGTGGATGCTCGAGGGGTTCCCGAACTGTTCCTCCAGGTACGGTTCGATCGCCTTCCTGACTTCGGGGTGGACGGGCGTGGTCGCGTTGTGGTCGAGATAGATTTTTCTCACGCCTCCGCCTCCCGGAACTTCTCCCCCTGCTGGAGAAAGAGGTTCTCGATCGTGATGGAGTCGAGAAACTCGTCGATCCGCGTTTCCAGCGTGTCCCACATGTTCTGCGTCTTGCACCGTTCGATCATCCCGCACTTCCGACCGGAGCTTCGGCAGCCGACGCTCGCGTTCTTCCCCTCGGCGACCCGTATGATCTCCCCGACCGTGATCTCGGCAGGGGGACGCGCGAGAATGAATCCCCCCCCGGGGCCTCGCACGCTTTTGACCCGGTTCCGCCGGCGCAGATTCACGAACAGCTGCTGCAGGTAGAGCTCCGAGATGTCCTCCTGCCGGGAAATGTCTTTGAGGGAGACCGGGTTGCCGTGGGAGGCTCCCGCAAGGCTCACAAGCGCCATAACGGCGTACCGCCCCCTCGTAGTGATCTTCACGGCTTCGATTCCACCCGGGGCAGCTCCGTCTCCCCGTTCAGCCGTTTCAGGACGTCGTCCAGGCGCTGTTCCAGCGCCATCACCTGTTCGGTCAGGCACCTCAGGGCCTTGCCTTCCGGATCCGGCGTTCCGGCGACACCCGTGGGATCCTGGTAGACGTTTCCTTCGCGGAATACCACCCGGCCGGGAATCCCGACGACCGTCGAGTGGGGGGGTACCTCCCTGTTCACCACGGAGCCCGAGCCGATCTTGGAGTTCTCGCCTACCCGTATGGGTCCGAGAATCGCCGCGTTCGCCCCGATGATCACGTTGTCTTCGATCGTGGGGTGCCGTTTCCCTTTCCGCCAGCTCGTCCCCCCGAGGGTCACCCCGTGGTACAGCGTCACGTTCTTCCCGATCTCGGCGGTTTCCCCGATCACCACCCCCATCCCGTGATCGATGAAGAACCCCTCACCGATGGTGGCTCCCGGGTGGATCTCGATCCCCGTCATGAAACGGGAAACATGGGACAGCAGGCGGGCGGGAAACCTCAGGTTCCGTTCCCAGAGCCAGTGCGCGGCGCGGTGGAACCGGACGGCGTGAAATCCCGGGTAGCAGAACAGGATCTCCAGAACGCTCTGCGCGGCCGGGTCCCGCTCGAAGATGACGCTGATTTCGTTCCGGATCCGGTGAAACATCGCATTCCCCCCTTTTCAAAAAAAACCAACATTACTTGACCAATACAGTCAATTATTATGGATAATGGCGATAAAGGGAAGAATTTTTTTCAGCCGTTTTTCCTTGATCCCCCGGACCGCGAGGAGGTCTTCCGCTCGACGGAAGCCCCCCCGCCTTTTTCGTTCCTCCACGACCGCCCTTGCCACGGAAGCCGAGATCCCGGGAAGGCCGGATATCTCCTGGTACCCCGCCCGGTTGATATCGACGCGTTGCCCGAGAAGATATCTTTGCCGGACGG
>JBAUKK010000064.1:0-5033 GCA_049577645.1 Candidatus Deferrimicrobiaceae bacterium | reverse complement strand
CTCATGATCAGTCTCGCCGTGGGTCTTGCCTCCTTCGTCGTCATGAAAATCATCCTGGTCCGGAAATATTCGGACCGGCCGCGGAAACGATCGGACGCCTTCGGACAGGTGGAAAAACTCTTCGCCTATCTCCAGATAGGCACCGCCTGTTCCGTGGCCTTCGCTCACGGGGCCAACGACGTAGCCAACGCCATCGGCCCCTTCGCCGCCATCGTCTCGGTATTCCGGAACGGGGACCTCTCCATGAACGTTCCCGTACCCCTGTGGATCCTCTTGCTGGGCGGCGTGGGGATCGTTGTGGGGCTTGCCACCTGGGGCTACCGGGTCATCGAGACCATCGGCAGGAAGATCACCTCCATGTCTCCCTCCCGGGGTTTCTCGGCCGAATTCGCCACGGCCACCACCGTCCTTTTGTGCTCCAAGATGGGACTGCCGATTTCCACGAGCCACACGCTCGTGGGTTCCGTGGTCGGCGTGGGCCTGGCCCGCGGAATAGCGGCCCTGAACCTCCGGGTGATTCTCTCCATCATCAACTCCTGGCTCATCACGATCCCGGCGACGGCCGCCGTCACGATCCTCATCTATTTGTGCCTCAAGGCCCTGGCCCTGTAGCCGTCTGCCCCTTCGCCCCCTTTGCCCCGCGGGGACGAACGTAGTACTCCGTTTCACGAATACGCCTGCATTCGATCGACACCGTATTTATGAAGCAGAGTATCTAGCCAGACATATCCCGACGCGGGGAAGGATGCTCCGGTTTTCGCGAAGGGGTGATATCGTGGAAACGGCGAGGAACCCCCGACGGGGAATTGCCTGTCGGGAACGGCTGAAGACCTAGATTATCGGCACTCCGGACCGATACGAGGGAGGAAAGCCCGCGGGGACCTCTTCCACGCTCCTCGAAGCCATCTGCGCAAGCTTGCTCTCGGCGGAGGCCACCAGTTCCTCGATGATCTCGGCGACGGGCTGAATCTTCTTCGCGAAGGTGACGCTCTGCCCCGCCATGAGCGACCCGTGCTCGACATCCCCGTCGATCACGGCCCGCCGCAGGGCCCCTACCCAGAACTCCTCGAGTTTTACCTGGCCCTGTTCCTTCGACATCTGCCCGGCTTTCACTTCGTTCAGGAGCTTGAGCTGGAGACGGTTGAAGTCCTGCGTTCCCTCGTTCGTGATGGCGCGCACCGGGATGGTGGGTAGGGCAGGGTCGAACTGCGAAGTGGGCATGGCGTCCCGCGCATGGGCCCGGATGAAGGCCTGCTTGAACCGGACGTGCGCGATGCACTCCTCGGCGACCACGAACCGGGTCCCCAGCTGAGCCCCGGACGCCCCGAGCGACAGATACTGGGCAATCATCTCCCCGGTGCCGATCCCGCCCGCCACGAAGATGGGAACCTCCGTGATGGTCAGAAGGAACTCCTGCGCCAGGATGGATGTCGCAACCGGCCCGATGTGACCCCCTGCTTCGTTTCCCTCGATGATGATCGCGTCCACTCCCTGCTTGATCAGCCGTTTCGCCAGGGACAGGACCGGCGCGAAGCACAGGACTTTCGCCCCCGAGGCCTTGACCTGCTCGATATCCCTCCCCGAGGGGATGCTTCCGGCGAAGATGGCAAAGGGCACTTTTTCCCGCACCACGACATCGATGTGGGACCGGAAGCTGGGCGCCACCGTGATCATGTTGACACCGAAGGGAAAATTCGTCTTCTCCCGGGTTTTCCGGATCTCCTCCGCCAGCATGTCCGGTGGCATGTTCCCTCCGGCGAGGACGCCGAACCCCCCCGCGTTCGAGATCGCGGAGACGAGATTCGACTCAGACACCCAGGTCATCGCCCCGCACAGGATCGCATGGCGCGTGCCGAGAAAATCCGTCCCCTTTTTCCACACTTTCGGCAGGAACTTCAATGCCATCCGGTCTCTCCCGTGAAGTATTCGGCTCGATTTTCTAAACTATATCACGGGGGGCGGGAAAGGACCAAGAAAAGGAAAGTCGGCAGCGGGTTCTTTGCTATAGTAGGCAGCGATGGTCCTCCAGTCCGAAATGTACGACGTCACCATCATCGGCGCCGGCCCGGTCGGGCTGTACGCGACATACTACGCGGGCCTGCGGGACTGCCGGACGAAGCTCATCGAGACGTCCCCGCAGCTCGGCGGCCGCCTGATCTCCATGTACCCCGAAAAAGAGATCTTCGACGTCGCCGGCCACACGAGGATTCTCGCCCGCGACCTCGTCACACAGCTCACCGAGCAGGCGATGCAGTACCGCCCGACGGTCGTCCTCAACGAGAGGGTGACCGGCCTGCGCATCCGCGGCGAGCGGGTGATCGAGCTTTCGACCCCGAAGGGGCGTCACTACTCCCAGGCCGTGGCAATCGCTGCGGGATGCGGCGCGTTCGTCCCCCGCAAGCTGGATATCCCGCACCTCACCGACCTGGAGGGACACGGAATCCACTACTACCTCCCCTCCTTCGAGCCGCTGCGGGGAAAGAAGGTCCTGATCGTGGGGGGAGGGAACAGCGCGGTCGACTGGGCGCTATCCCTTATCGGGATCGCCGCCGAGGTAACGCTCGCCCACCGGATGTACCGGTTCGATGCCCACGAGGCGATGGTCGACCAGCTCTTCGCATCCAAAGTGACGGTGATGTTCCCCTACTTCGCCCTGAAGGAGGTCATCGGCGAGGAGAAGGTCACCGGGGCCGTCATCTGGAACGAGCGGAGCGGAAAGGAGGAGCGGATCGAGGTCGACGCGATCGTGCTCTCCATCGGGATGCTCACCAACCTCGATCCGTTCCGCGAGTGGGGCCTGAACATCGTGGGCAGCGGCATCGAGGTTTCCACGGACATGTCCACCAACATGCCCGGCGTGTACGCGGCCGGGGACATCGTCACCTACCCGGGGAAGATCCTGCTCATCTCGGCGGGCGCGGGGGAGGCAGCCACCGGCATCAACGCCGCCAAGGAATATATCGACGCGGGAGCCCTCGGTCGATAGCGGGGTCGAATCGGACGCTCACCCCTTCCCGCGGAACCGCTCCCGCCACGCGCTGCGCAGCTCCTCCGCACGGTTCGAGAAGACGCCGTCCCCGCCACTCCCGACGAGCCGGAAGAAATCCTCCTCGTCGTCCACGGTGTACGGGATGAGAAGCAGCCCCGCCTCCTTCACCTTCCGGATGCGGAGCACCGAAAGCCTGCGGAAATCCGGGTGGATCGAGAGGGAATGGCGATGGCAGAAGGCGATGTCGGATGCCGAAGGGCGACCGGTCACCAGGCCGCAGGAGAAGCCGGGGCGGGCTGCCCCTGCGGCCAGGCACTCTTCCCGCAGCCCGGAAGAGAGCACGACCTTCCCCTCGTAATGCATCCCGTCGATCACTTGGAGGGAGGCGTGGACCCCACCGGCCGTCTTCACCTCGATGTTGACGGGGACGGCACCCCGGACCAGGTCCAGCACATCGGTGAGGAACGGAACCGGCTCCCCGTTCTTGAGCCGCAGCGTTCGCAGTCTCGCAGCGTCGCAGCGGGCCACCGGAAGGTTTTCCCTCGCGGTTCGTCCTGTCCGGCCGTCGTGGATGACCACCGGTTCCCCGTCCGCGGACAGCCTCACGTCGAACTCGATCATGTCCGCCCGGTCGGCCAGGGAAAGCGAGAAGGCCTCGAAGGAATTCTCCAAGGCGCGGCGGGAGGCCCCCCGGTGCGCGATGACGATCGGAGGGGCATCCCCCCCTCCCCGGGAACGAATCCTCATGCCGGTAAGATATCCCACACCGGAAGGAGGGGAAACCATCTATAATCCCTCATCATGATCCGCGTCATCTACAACCCCGTGGCCGGCCCGAAAATGGTCCGCAACATCGAGCGCGTCCGGCGGGCGCTCGCCGCAGGCAGGGTCCCCTTCGAGGTCCGGGAGACCACCGGACCCGGGGACGCCGTTCTCCTGGCACGGGAGGCCGCCCATGCCGGGGGGGAGGCGGTCATCGCCGTCGGGGGGGATGGCACGGTGAGCGAAGTGGCCAGCGGGCTTGCGGGAATGGCGACGCGACTCCTGGTCGTCCCCCATGGCACGGGAAACGTCTTCGCCGCGGAGGTAGGGCTTCCGAAGTCCGTGGAAGGATGCCTCTCGCTCCTGTCCGAAGGGAAGACGATCACGGTGAACCTTGCGAAAGCGGGGGAAAGGCACTTCCTGCTCCTGGCTTCGGCGGGATTCGACGCCGAGGTTCTGGATCGGATGGGTACCCGGGGGAAGCATTACCTCGGCATCGGGGCGTATTATCTGGCGGGTGCGGTGCATCTTTTCCGGGAACAGCCGAGCCTCTGGGTGGAACTGCCGGGACAGGAGCGGTTGGAGGCGCAGGCCGTCATCGTCTGCCGGGGAAAAACGTACGGCGGGGGAGTAATCCTGGCGCCGGCCGGCAACCTCGAAAAAAACACGCTTCAGGTGGTTATCCTCCGGGGGATCGGTCGCTTCCCGATCCTCCGGTTCGCGTGGAACGTTCTTCGAGCAAAACACGCCGGATCCCCGGACATCCTGATCCGGGAGACCACCTCGGTCTTCGTCCGCTCCCCGATCCGCTCCGCCGTCCAGGTGGACGGGGATTATCTCGGACCGCTCCCCGTCCGTTTCGATATGACGGACGTCCCCGTCCGGATCATCGTGCCGCCCTCCTACCCCGGGGAAGTGCCCGGAGGCGGCGCCCCTGCGTAAAAGATCGGGGGTTTCCCCCGGGGATTCAGGCCGTGCAAAGGACCCCCACTTCCGGATTTCCCCGGAGATGGGCGATGAGCGCGTCCACGCACTCCGGGTCGAATTGGCACCCTTTGCAGGCCAAGAGCTCTTCTATCGCCTCGGCCTTCGTCCGGGGCGGCTTGTACGCCCGGTCCGAGATCATTGCGTCGAAGCTGTCTGCCACCGACAGTATGCGCGCGGCCAGCGGAATCTCCTCTCTCTTCAGCCGGTCGGGGTACCCTTCCCCGTCGTACCTCTCATGGTGATGGCGGACGATCGGGCAGAGCCGGCCGAGAGATCCCACGGGCTTGAGGATGTT
>JBAUKK010000063.1:0-6351 GCA_049577645.1 Candidatus Deferrimicrobiaceae bacterium | reverse complement strand
TTTCGAATACGACCCGGGATGCGGCGCAGCAGACCGGGTTCCCTCCAAACGTGGCGCCGTGGGTGCCGGGCCCGAAGGACGCGGCGACCTCGTCGGTCGCCACAGCGGCGCCCAGCGGGAGACCGTTGGCCAGTCCTTTCGCCAGAGTGACAATGTCGGGGGTGATTCCGAACCGCTCGCTCGCGAGTACCGAACCGGTTCGCCCCAGGCCGGTCTGGATCTCGTCCGCCACCATCAGAATCCCCCTTTCCCTGCAAAGCCGCTCGGCAGCCTCCAGGTATCCGGGGGGAGGGACCCGGACGCCGCTCTCCCCCTGGATCGGCTCGATGAGGAACGCGCATGTCCTGTCCGTCAAGGCCGCCTCGAGCGCTGCCGTGTCCCCGAACGGCACCGTCCGGAACCCGGGCAGCAGGGGCTCGAACCCCTTGTGAAATCTCGGCTGGGCCGTTGCGGACAGTCCCCCGTAGGTGCGTCCGTGGAACGAACCCTCCGCCACGACGATTTCGTGCGCCCCCACTTTCCCCCGGTCCGCGGACCACTTCCTTGCGAGTTTGATCGCCGCCTCGTTCGCCTCGGTCCCACTGTTGCAGAAAAACACCTTGCCGCCGGTCGTGGACGCGGATACGAGCCTTCCCAATTCCGCCTGGACGGGCACATGGAAGAGATTGGAAACGTGGATGAGGTTCTTCGCCTGCAGGGAGACGGCTTGCGAGACTCCGGGGTGGGCGTGCCCCAGCAGGGTGACCGCTATCCCCCCCAGGAAATCGAGATATTCCCTTCCGTCGAGGTCGAACAGCCGCGTTCCTTCTCCCCGGACGAATACGACGGGGTGGCGGGAGTAGTTCCCCATCTGGTACGTCTGCGTCATGCCGATGATCTCGGAGGACGTCATTCCCGTCACGTTCCCGGTTCCGGGGGGATAATTTCCGTCCCGATGCCGGCATCGGTGAATATTTCCAAAAGCACGCTGTGGGGGACCCTCCCATCGAGAATGTGCACCTTCCTCACCCCCCTGCCCAGCGCCGTCAACCCGCATTCCACCTTGGGAATCATGCCGCCGGTGATCGTCCCGCTCTTGATGGCGAACGCCGTCTCGTCTGCGGTCATGGTGGACACGAGGTTCCCCTGAGCATCCATCACGCCGGGGACATCGGTCAGGAGGATGAGCTTCTCCGCAGAGAGCACCCCGGCCACCTCGGCGGCGACGGTGTCCCCGTTGATGTTGTACGCTTCCCCCTGCTCCCCCACCCCGATCGGGGCGATGACGGGCACAAAGCCGCTACTCTCCAGTGTGCGAAGAATGCCCGGGCGGACCTCGACCACATCTCCCACGAGCCCCAGGTCCAGGGGGGCGGCAGCCCCCCCCGCGGAGGAGGGAGCGAAATGTTTCCGCGCGCGGATCAGTTCTCCGTCCTTCCCCGTCAGCCCGACCGCCTTGCCTCCGAACAGGTTGATCAGGGCGACGATCCGCTTGTTTACCGTCCCCCCGAGCACCATCTCCACCACCTCCATCGCTTCGGGGGAGGTCACCCGCAGACCCTCCTTGCGCTGAAAGGGAATCGAAAGCATCGTAAGCATGCGGTCGATCTGGGGTCCTCCCCCGTGGACGACGATGGGGCGAATCCCGACGTATTGCAGCAGGACGATGTTCTGCGCGAACGAGGACATCCTCTCCTCGCCCACCATCGCCGCCCCGCCGTATTTGATGACGAGGGTTTTCCCGCTGAACTCCCGGATGTAGGGGAGAGCTTCGGTGAGCGTCCGGGCCTTCTGGAGGTATCCCTGCATATCTCCCATGGTTCCGTCCCTCAAAGAATGTAGCGGCTGACGTCCACGTCCCGGACGATGCCGGCGAGTTTCTCCTCCACGTACTCGGCCGGGACGGCGATTTCCTGCCCGGAGATCTCCGGGGCGGAGAACAGGAGATCCTCCAGCAGCTTTTCCATGATCGTGTGAAGGCGGCGCGCCCCGATGTTCTCCGTGCGGTCATTCACCTCGCAAGCCATCTCGGCGATCCTGTCCACCGCCTCCGGAGTGAAGGTCAGCCGGACTCCTTCCGTGGCGAGCAGCTCCGTGTACTGCCGGGTGAGGGAGCCGTGCGGCTCGGTCAGGATGCGCACGAAATCGTCCCGGGTGAGGGGGGCAAGTTCGACCCGGATGGGGAACCTGCCCTGCATCTCCGGGATGAGATCGGAGGGCTTCGTCATGTGGAACGCACCGGCGGCAATGAACAGGATGTGGTCCGTCCGGACCATTCCGTATTTCGTGGTGACGTTCGACCCTTCCACGATGGGCAGGAGGTCCCGCTGAACCCCCTGGCGCGAGACGTCCGGGCCGACCGCGGATTCCCGTCCCGCGATCTTGTCGATCTCGTCCAGGAAGACGATCCCGCTCTGCTCCGTCCGACGAACGGCCAGCGTCTTCACCTGGTCCATGTCGATCATCCGCGACGCCTCCTCCTTCTCGAGAAACGCGAGGGCCTCCGGGAGCCGCATTCGTTTCCTACGGATCTTCTTGGGGAAGAGGTTCCCCAGCATCTCCTGCAGGTTCCCTTCGAGTCCCTCCCCGCCGCCCCCCGTAACGCCGATGAGGTCGATCGGCGGCATCCCGCTCTCGCGGACCTCGACCTCCACCATGCGGTCCGCAAGCTTTCCTTCCCGCAGCATGGCCCGCATCCTCTCCCTCGACTCCCTGCCCGCCTCCGGCGGGTCCGACGGCTGCTCTCCCGGACGGTTCGGACGGGGAGGAAGGAGAATGTCCAGCAGGCGCTCCTCGGCGTTTCCCCGCGCCCGGATCGCCACTTTTCCCATCTCCTCTGCGCGCACCATGTGGACGGCGATCTCGGCCAGGTCCCGGATCATCGACTCCACGTCCCGCCCGACATACCCTACCTCGGTGAATTTGGAGGCCTCGACCTTGACGAACGGGGCCTGTGCCAGACGCGCGAGGCGGCGCGCGATCTCGGTTTTTCCCACGCCGGTCGGTCCCACCATGATGATGTTCTTCGGGGCGATCTCCTCCCGGAGTTCCTCCGGGACCTGCATTCGTCTCCACCTGTTCCGCAGGGCGATGGCGACAGCGCGCTTCGCCTTCTGCTGGCCCACGATGAAGCGGTCCAGTTCCGCTACGATCTCGCGGGGGACCATCGGTTGGCCGCCCGGCAACTCCGGCTTCCCCCCGGTCACGGCGCGGCCACTTCCTCTGCCACGGCATTCGCATTGGTGTATATGCAGATCCCGGAGGCGATACGAAGCGCCTCGCGGGCGATGTCGATGGCCGGCTTGTCGGTGTGGAGCAGCATGGCGCGGGCTGCCGCCATGGCATAGGACCCGCCGGACCCCACCCCGATCACGCCGTCATCCGGCTCGACAACATCCCCGCTGCCGGAAAGGAGCATCAGGTCTCTCCCGTCGGTCACGACCATGAGGGCGTCCAGCCGCCGAAGGACCCTGTCCGTTCTCCAATCCTTGGCGAGTTCCACCGCGGCGCGCCGGAGATTTCCCCTGAACTCCTCCAGCTTCCCCTCGAACTTCTCGAAAAGCGTGAAGGCGTCCGCCGTCGCGCCCGCAAAACCCGCCACGATGCGGCCCTGATGCAGGCGGCGTATCTTGCGCGCCGTGTGCTTCAGGACGGTATTTCCCAACGTCACCTGCCCGTCCCCCGCCATCGCCACCCGCCCATCGCGGGAGACCGCGATGATCGTCGTTCCCCGTGCCTCCTTCAATTCCCCCCTTCCCTTCTGCCGGAGGGTACCGGCTTTCTCCGCGCAGCCGACCCGGTTGCCCGCGGGTGTGCCTGCTCATAGGCGCGAACGAGGTGGCTCACGTTCACCCTCGCGTAGCGCTGCGTGGTGGAGAGCGAGGCATGCCCCAGCATCTCCTGGATGGCGCGAAGATCGGCGCCCGACTCCAACAGGTGCGTCGCAAAGGAGTGGCGGACGCCGTGGGGAGATAGATGCCTCCCGATCCCGGCCCGCTCCAGGGCCCGGTCCAGGATGCGCGCAACGCTTCGCGCCGAAAGCGCTCCTCCCCGCAGATTGCGGAAGAGCGCCCCCTTCCAATCGTCTGCCTCTCCCCGCCTGCCGGCCACCCGCCTTTCGGCCAGATACAAAGACAGAGCCTGAAGCGCTTTCTCCCCCGCGGGGACAACCCTCACCTTGCGTCCCTTTCCGCGGACCCGGACGGTCCCCTCCTCCGGCGTAACATCCATCCTCCGCAAGGAGACGAGCTCCCCGACGCGCAGCCCCGAGGAATAGAGGAGCTCGAGGATCGCTGCGTCCCGCTTCCCCGCTTCCCCTTCCGTGGGAAGGGATCGCAATAAATCCATCATCTCGTCCACCGGAAGAAATTCCGGAAGGCGCATCGTCCGACGGGGGGCCGTGACCCCGGCGGCGGGATTTCCCGGGATTGTCCCCACGGTGACCAGGAAGGAAAAGAAGGTGCGAAGGGCCGAGATCTTCCTCGCCATGGTCGACCCTTTCTTTCCGGGATATCGCGCGACGAGGAAACGGCGCATGTCAGCGACCGACACCGACGCCCACGAACCGGGACCGTCGTGCGGGGAAAAGCCCTTGCCCGTTTCCGACAGGAATCGGCGGAGTTCGGAAACCTCGCGGAGGTAGGCTCGCACCGTCTCGGGCGAGGCATTCCTCTCGGAAAAAAGAAACCGGGAGAATTGCTCGATGGCGGAATCCAACCCCTTGCCCATCCCTTCTCCCCGTCAGGGGAAAAGAATTATTTAACACACAAGGGGTTAAAATTAAAGATTCTTCTGCGGAATTCCCCGACCGAGGAGAGCGCCAGGTCCGCCTGCCGCGCCCTCCGGTCCCGCTTCCTGACATCGGGGGGAACGGGAAGAAGCCCGAAATTGGCGTTCATCGGCTGGAAAGCCCCCCGACGGGGAGAGGTGATGTGCCGCATCAGCGCCCCGACCATCGACTCTTCGGGAAATTCGGGGGGTTCCTTCCCCGCGGCCCGTGCGGCGGCCGAGACCGCCGCGACGAAACCGGAGGCGATGGACTCTCCATACCCCTCGACCCCCGTGATCTGCCCGGCAAAGAAGAGGCCCCGCCGATTCCTGAACTCCATGGTGGGAAGGAGGTGTCGGGGGGCGTCGAGGAAGCTGTTGCGATGGACCGACCCGTAACGGAGGAACTTCGCCCGGCCAAGCCCCGGAATCAGGGAAAAGACCCGTTCCTGTTCCGGGTATGCGAGTTTCGTCTGGAATCCGACGAGATTGTACATTGTCCCCGCCTCGTTCTCCTTGCGAAGCTGCACGATTGCGTGCGGGACCTCTCCCGTCCGTGGGTCCCGGAGACCGACCGGCCGCATGGGCCCGAAGAGAAGGGTTTCCGGCCCCCGGCGGGCGAGAACCTCGACGGGCATGCACGATTCGAAGTACCGCTCCTCCTCGAATTCCCGGGCCGGGACGACGCGCGCCGACAGCAATGCCGATAGGAACTCCTCACTCTCCTGCCGTGTCATCGGGAAATTGAGGTAATCCCCCGATCCCGATCCGTACCGGTCGGCGAAGAACCCCCGGTCCATCTCCAGGGAAGATGCGTCCACGATCGGGGAGATGGCGTCATAGAAGTAGAGACCTATCCCGCCGAGCAGCGCGCTGATGCTTTCCGAGATCGCCACGGAAGGAATCGGGCCGCAGGCAAGGATGACGATGGGATCGTCCGGAATCTCACTCGCCTCCGCCTCCCATACCCGGATATCGCGTCGGGCGCGCGCCGCTTCCGTCACCGACCTGCCGAAATCCCCCCTGTCCACCGCGAGTGCCTTCCCCGCGGGAACCCTGACCCGGTCGGCCAGGAAGAGGAGATTGGATCCGAGGGCCCGCAGCTCCGCCTTCAGAAGTCCCTTGCCGGAATCCGTCCGATCCGCGCCCAGGGAATTGCTGCAGACCAGCTCGGCGAACCATCCGGTCCGGTGGGCGGGAGAGGAGAGGCCCGGGCGCATCTCGAACAGGTCCACCGCTGTCCCCGAGGCGGAAAGGACGAGCGCCGCCTCGGAGCCGGCAAGCCCCGCCCCGACGACCGTGACCCGAGGGGCGGTCGGGTCAGCTCCGGATGGACGAGGCGTCGCCACCGTATGATTCCCCGAGTTCGGGGAGGAAGACCGAGAAGACGCTTCCGGCACCCGGAGAGGAGCGGACTTCGATGAAGCCACGGTGGTAGTGGACGATCCTCTGGGAAATGGCCAGCCCCAGGCCCGTGCCTTCCACTTTGGAGGTGAAAAAGGGGTGGAAGATCTTTCCGATGATGTCGGGAGCGATCCCCTTTCCCGTGTCGCTCACCGTGGTAACCGCGTATCGCTGGCGGTGGCGGATCTGGGGGAAGAGGTC
>JBAUKK010000062.1:0-5281 GCA_049577645.1 Candidatus Deferrimicrobiaceae bacterium | reverse complement strand
GTCTTCACCCCGACGCCGGGCAGGGAAGTAAGATACGCGCGCGCCTCGGGAAGCGGATCGTCTTGCAGGAAATCGAGGGAGTACTTTCCGCGCTCGCGCTTCAGCCGGGAGAGCGCCGAAAGGATCGCCTTCGTTTTCGCCTTCGCCAGCCCCCCGACCCGTATCGCCTCCTCCACCGCCGCCGGACTTGCCGACGCCAGAAGGGATATCCGGGGAAACCGCCGCATCAAGGAGGCGAAAGCACGGTCGCGGTTCGCGTCGGTGGTGTTCTGGGAAAGGATCGTGAGGATCAGGTTCCGGACCGGATTCCCCTCGTGTCCGCACCGGTTCGGCCGGCCGAATCTTTCGCAGAGACGGCGGGAGAGGTCGGCGAGCCTCGGGGCCAGGTCCGCCCCTCTCCGGCCCCCCGCCCTGTCCCGCCTGCCCCGCGCCTTCCGGGATGCCTCTCCCACGAAAGTCAGCGACCTTCGTTTCCGCGGATCCGCTGCGCGAGGAGGAGCCCCTCCCGGGTCAGACGGACGGCGGGCGAAAGCTCCCAGTATTCGATAAGCCCCTTGGTGCGCAGGCGCCGGACGGCCTCGTCAAGCTCGTGCGCCGTAAGCCCCGCCTCGTCGTCCAGGCCTCTGAGCCCCGGTGTGGCCGCCGGGCCGACCTCCCGGTAGAAAAGGAGAAGACAGGCGAGGAGCTTCGATTCCGGCCGGGACAGATTCCGCCGGGTCAAGGCGTGACAGGCGGGGGAGGGGGCTGCGATTTCCGGTTTGCCGCCAGATCGGCTTCCAGTTCCCGGATCCGGCGATTCCGCCGGAAGGCGGTCGGGATTCCGGGGAGAAGTCCGACGAGGACCCCGACCCCGAAGGAGGCGACGATTACGACCAGGATGGAAGTGTCTGCATAATAGTTGAGAAAACGGACGGAGACGATCCCCGGGTTCTGGATCGCGAACATCGCCACGCCCCCCAGCAGAACGATCAGTATGATAAGAATCAGCCTCATGGCAAGGCGGATTATAACAGAATGGATTGCTTTGGGAAATACGGTTACGGATGGGTAACCCTCTTCTCCCCGGGAACCTCCAGTTTCCGGATTTCGGTAAGAATACGCTCGCATTGCTCTTTTCCGGGGCATTCGATGTCGCACGGATCGATGTGTGTCACCACGTGGGTATTTCCCAGCGCCTGAGACAACTCCATCTCGAGATGGTCCGCCACCCGGTGGGCGTCCTGGAGGAGGAACTGGCGGCAGACGACGAGGTGGAAGTCCACGTGTTTCTCCGAGCCGGACCGGCGCGTTCGCAACTTGTGATAGTCGACGACGAGAGGCTTATGGCTGTCGATGATGCGCTGGATCTCCTCCACCGTCTCGACCGGAAGACTGCGGTCCAACAGGTCGCCCATCGCCTCCCGGAAAATGGGAACGGCCGCAAAAACGATGTAGCCGCCCACGATCATGGCCACCCCCGGGTCCAGCCATTTCCAGCCGGTCACGCGGTACGCGAGGAGGGAGACAAGGATTCCCCCGCTCGAATAGACGTCGGTGCGGAAGTGCAGGGAGTCCGCCTTCAGGGCGGTTGACCCGGTCTCCTCCCCTGCTTTCCGGATACGCTCGGCGATGTACCAGGACGCCGCGACGGACAGGGCCATGACGACCATCCCCGTGTCGACGGAGCGCGGGATGATCCCGGCGCGCAGCCGGTGGATTCCCTCCCGGACGATCCACGCACCGGTCAGGGCGACGACCATCGACATGAAAATCGTGCCGAGCGTTTCCACCTTTCCGTGGCCGTATGGGTGGGAGTAGTCGGCGGGCTCCATCGACTTCTTGATGGAAAGGTAGTTCACCCCCGACATGAGGATGTCCGCGAGGTTGTCGAACGCGGAGGAGAGAACGCCCAGGGAACCGCTTGCGATCCCGACGAAGAGTTTGGTCACGGCAAGGGAAGCCGCGCTCCCCACGGAAAATCGGGCCGTTTGGATCCGCTTCCGGTCCACCTCTTCCTTCCGGAGCCCATGCGTCATAAAGATATTTCACCACCTACGTCAACGGTCCGGTTCCCGATCCCCCGCCGGGATCGTGTCCTCCGGATTGACAGTCTTTCCATACCTTTGCAAGAATAGCACATCAATTCCGGCGGGAGGGCGCCCGTGGTCCCCAAGACAAAGAAGATCTGGCTGGACGGGAAATTCGTCGACTGGGACGCGGCGCAAGTCCACGTCCTTTCTCACACGCTCCATTACGGCGTCGGGGCCTTCGAGGGAATCCGGTGCTACAGGACCGAGGACGGCGGCTCCGCCATTTTCCGGCTCAGGGAACACGTGGACCGCCTATTCGCCTCGGCGCATATCGTCCTCCTGAAGATCCCCTTCTCCCGCGACAAGATCTGCCAGGCCATCCGGAAAACGCTTACCACCAACGGTCTCACCGAGGGGTACATCCGCCCGATCGTCTTCATCGGAGACGGGGAGATGGGGCTTTTCGTGAAGACCAACCCGATCCGCGTGGCGGTGGCCGCCTGGTCGTGGGGAGCCTACCTCGGGGAAGAAGGGATCCGGAAGGGGATCCGGGCGAAGGTATCCTCCTTCTGCCGCCACCACGTGAACTCGGCCATGACCAAGGGGAAGATCAACGGATACTACGTCAACTCCGTCCTCGCAAAATGGGAAGTGAAGAAGGCCGGTTACGACGAGGCGGTGATGCTGGACACGGAGGGGTACGTCGCGGAAGCTTCGGGGGAGAACATCTTCATCGTCCGGAACGGGATCCTGCAGACCTCTACGCTGACCTCGATTCTCCCGGGGATCACCCGGGACTCGGTCCTGAACATCGCCCGCAAGCTCGACGTTCCGGTCAAGGAGGCCCGCTTCACCCGGGACGAGATGTACATCGCCGACGAGGTGTTTTTCACCGGGACCGCCGCCGAGATCACGCCGGTGCGCGAGGTGGACGACCGCCGCGTGGGCACGGGCAAGCCGGGTCCGGTCACGAAACAGATCCAGGAGGCGTTTTTCGACATCGTGCGCGGGAAGAATGCCCTCTTCGCGCACTGGCTCGACGTCCTCAAGTAGACACGCCTCCGGAAAACAGGCCCGGAGGGCGCAGGAGCACCGTGGTACCATGGGACGATGCTTCGCGTGTCCGAGATCTTCGCCAGCATACAGGGGGAAACCTCGTACGTCGGGCTCCCTTTCGCCTTCGTCCGCCTGACCGGCTGCAACCTCCGTTGCCTCTATTGCGACACGACGTACGCCTACGACGACGGGGAGGAATTCCCCCTCGACGAGGTCGTCTTGCGGGTGGCCGCCTTCGGTATCCCGCGGGTGACGGTGACCGGGGGCGAGCCGCTGCTGCAGGAGGAGACCCCCGCTCTCGTGACGGCGCTCCTTTCCCTCGGCCACACGGTCCTCGTGGAAACGAACGGAACCGTTCCTCTCTCCCGCCTGGACCCCCGGGCGGTCAGGATCATGGACGTCAAGTGCCCCGGCTCCGGAGAGGCCGGAAAGACGGACTGGAGGAATTTCGCCCACCTGCGCGCCCGTGACGAGGTCAAGTTCGTCGTCTCCTCCGAGGAGGACTACCGGTTCGCCCGTGATGTGATCCGGAAGTACGGAAAGGAGCAACCGTTCAAGGTCCTGTTGTCCCCGGCCTTCGGCCTTCTGCCCCCCGAAAGGCTTGCCGGCTGGATGGTGGGGGACGCCGTCGACGCAAGGTTCCAGCTGCAGCTTCACAAGCTCGTTTGGGGACCGGACCGGAGAGGCGTGTGACTACCCTTGCGAAGCCGAAGGGGATCGTCCTCGTGAGCGGGGGGATGGACAGCCTCGTGCTGGCCGCCTTCGCCACCCGGGAGTCGGAGATCTCCCTCCTGCATGTAAATTACGGGCAGCGCACGGAGGAAAAGGAGCTCGCCTGCTTCCATGCGGTCGCCGACCACCTGAAGGTAAGGGAGCGGATGGTGGTCGACATCGGGTACCTCCGATCGATCGGAAAATCCGCGCTGACCGACCTGTCCATCGACGTGCCTCCGGCGGACCCGGACCGGCAAGGCATCCCCGTCACCTACGTCCCGTTTCGCAACGCCCACTTCCTCTGCATCGCGGTGTCCTGGGCCGAGGCGATCGGCGCGACGAACGTCTACATCGGCGCCGTGTGGGCCGACTCGTCCGGCTATCCCGACTGCCGTCCCGCGTTTTACGAGGCGATGAACGAGGCGATCCGCATGGGGACGAAAGACGAAAGCCGGATCCGCGTAAAAGCCCCGTTCGTCAACCTGATGAAGAAGGATATCGTTCTGATCGGGAAATCGCTCGGCGTCCCCTTCGAGCATACGTGGTCGTGCTACCGGGATGGTGAAAAGGCGTGCGGGCGGTGCGACTCGTGCGCCCTCCGGAAGAAGGCCTTCGACGAGGCCGGCGTACCGGACCCCCTTGCCTACGAGGTCCGGCCGACCGGCTGAGTCCCCCCGATACCCCATGCGGACCTTCGTCGACACCAAGCAGCTGGCAAGGCGCCTTTCCCAGGGCGCGTTTCTCCTTCTCTTTTTCGTCCTTCTCATCAAGACGGACTATGACGGGAGGAACGAGCTCGCCTACCCCGTGAAGATCTTCCTCGATGCCGACCTTCTCGTCTTTCTGACGTCGATCCTCGCGGCGCACGAGCTCCCGGCCACCCTCTTCCTGGCGCTTCTGTTCGTCCCGGTGACTCTCCTGTTCGGTCGGGCCTTCTGCGGCTGGGTCTGTCCTCTCGGAACGCTTCACCACGCAGTGAGCTTCTATGACAGGAAGTACGCAGAAGAACGGGGGAAAAAGACGCGGGGGAGCCGGTGGAAGTTCGCGACGCTCCTGTTCTTCTCCGGGACGGCGCTCTTCGGGATCCAGGCGGCGGGAATGCTGGATCCGATCTCCCTCCTCATCCGATCGCTCTCGCTTTCGGTATTGCCGGGGATCAACCACGTTCTCCGCCTGTTTCTCGATTGGGGATACCGTCTCCCGTGGCGGCCGGTCTCCGACCTGTTCGACGGTGCGTACACGTTCCTGCGGGCCCACTTCCTCTCGTTCTTCCCGGCGCGGTACGAGCAGGCGCTGTTCTTCTTCGCCCTCTTCTTCCTCATTCTGGCCCTGAACCGGTGCCGGACCCGTTTCTTCTGCCGGTTCGTCTGTCCGCTCGGGGGGCTGCTGGGGATCTTTTCCCGGGCTGGGCTGCTCCGGCTCACCATGAACAGTAAATGCAACCGCTGCATGCAGTGCCGTGACGTCTGCGCGGGCGGGGCAAACCCCCACACGAAAGAGAA
>JBAUKK010000061.1:0-9863 GCA_049577645.1 Candidatus Deferrimicrobiaceae bacterium | reverse complement strand
ACCACACATACCTCAACGAACTGCTCAAGGTCAGGGGAGCGTACCGGTAAGGCCGGACGGGCGACAGAGGAAGGGGATGATCGGCAAGAAGGTACGCCTGGAAAGGATCGTCGACCGAAACACCCGGAGAACGGTCATTGTCCCGTTTGACCACGGAATGACCGTCGGGCCCATCCCCGGACTCATCCAGATCCCCCCCGCAGCCAACCTCATCGCCGAGGGGGGCGCGAATGCGGTCGTCGTCCACCGGGGCGCCGCCATGTTCGGACACCGGGGATACGGGAAAGACCTCGGGCTTATCCTCCATCTTTCCGCCAGCACGACACTTTCTCCGGACTCGAACCGGAAGGTGCTGGTGGCCACCGTGGAGGACGCCCTTCAGATGGGGGCCGATGCGGTATCGATCCACGTGAACCTCGGTGCCGAGGACGAGGCGCAGATGCTTCGGGATTTCGGAACGGTTTCCACTACCTGCCAGAGATGGGGGATGCCCCTACTCGCGATGATCTACACGCGGGGACCGAAGATCCGGAACGAGTTCGACGTCCGGTACATCCGGCACGCGGCGCGGGTGGGGGCGGAGATGGGGGCGGACATTGTAAAGGTTCCCTACACGGGAAGCCCCGCGACGTTCCGCGAAGTGGTGGAAGGGTGCGCCTCCCTCGTTGTCATCGCGGGGGGCGAGAAAATGAGGAGCGACAGGGAGGTTTTCGAAATGGTGAAGGGCGCGATGGAAGCGGGTGGGGCCGGTGCCTCCATCGGGCGCAACGTGTTTCAGCACAGGTTTCCGGCATCGATGGTCCGGGCCATTGCGGCGATTGTCCACGGCGGAGCGACCACGAAAGATGCGATCGATATGTTGAGGCAGGCGGGAAAGTGATGGCCCCGGTGTTGTGGGCGCGGGTCATCCCGTGGGAGAAGGAGGTCGCGATCGCGGCGCTCGAATCGGGCGTGGAGACCCTTTGGGTTCCCGATGATTGCGCAGGAAGCGCCCGGGAGCTCGGGCGGCTGACGGCGGTATGCTCCGAAGGGGACCTGCGCGAGGGGAGGGATTTTCGCGTCACCCGGATGCGTGGAAAGGAGGACGAGACAGCGGTCCTTTCCTCTGCCCCGGAGATGATCTGGGTGGTCCGGCCGGAAGAAAGGGAAGTGATCCCCCTGGAGAACCTCGTGGCCCACCGCAGGAAGATTTTCGCGGTGGCCCGTACCCCCGAGGAAGTCGCCTTGTACCGGGGGGTGCTGGAGCGAGGAGTCCACGGGATCGTTCTCGAGACGGACTCTCCCCGAATGATGCGCCAACTGGCGTCGGCGGCCCGCGTCGAGGCCGGGACGGTGCAGCTTGTATCCGCGCGGATAAACGAAGTATCCTCTCTCGGAATCGGGGACAGGGTATGCGTTGACACCTGCTCCCTGATCGAAGGGAGCCGAGGGATGCTGGTGGGGAATTCGAGCGCGGGGATGTTTCTCGTGTGCGCGGAAAATGTACCCAACCCGTATGTCCTCCCCCGGCCCTTCCGCGTCAATGCGGGGGCGGTGCATTCCTATTGTCGGCTCCCCGCGGGGCGGACGGGGTACTTGTCGGAGTTGGCGGCCGGTTCCGAGGTGCTCCTGGTGAACGATCACGGGGAAGGGGAGATGGCCGCCGTCGGACGGGTGAAAGTGGAGCGGAGGCCGTTGCTGCTCGTCCGGGCGGAAGGCCCCGGGGGCGCAACCCATTCCGTGATCCTGCAGAACGCGGAGACGATCCGGCTGGTGGATGGCTCCGGCCGCGCGGTATCCGTGGCGAAGCTGTCCGTGGGGGATTCCGTTCTCCTCGCGGAGGAGAGGGCGGGAAGACACTTCGGGGTGGCGGTGGAAGAGACGATCCGGGAAAATTGAGGAGGGAACCCTATCCGGGTGGTATGATGGAAAGGTAAACGGCCGCCTGCCAGGAGGGATGCATGTTCGGACTCGGGGTACCGGAACTCATAATCATTCTCGTGATTGTCGTCCTGCTCTTCGGTGCGGGCAAACTGCCGCAGATCGGAAGCGGCCTCGGGGAGGGAATCCGCAACTTCCGAAAGTCGATGAAGGAGAGGAACGAAGTCGACGTCACTCCCAAGAAGCCGGAAACTCCGGAGGACAAGGACAAGTAGCGGTTTTTCTTATCTGCTGGTCGCCGGAGTCCCGCTCCTCCGGCGGCATGTTCTCAGTCTCCGTCCAGGGCCTCCATCCGGTATTCCTCGATTCCCTCCGGAGGGTCGAAAAACACCAGCATGAAAGGAACCGATTTCCCCGGGGCGACGTCCACATTGTTCAGTTTGTCCCCGAAGCGGTTGGACAAGGCGGTCTCGATTTTCTCCTGCTCCGTGGAGCGCAACCCGTTGATGATGTTCCCCGCGTACACCGTCTTCTCGGCGATCGTCTGGTGATTGCCGTCCAGCAGTTCCGCCCGGATCCGGATTCCGCTCTTTTTCTTTCGTCCCTGGTTGGTGGCTACTCCCTTGATGACGAACATCCTTCCCGCCTTGTCGCCCGTCTCGTAGTAGCCGATCAGGTTGTCTATGCTGTAGGGCTTGACGGACTCCTTCCCGCCCAGCCATAACGACTCCATGCTCGGGATAAGGGTGCGCAGGGTTTTCTGCCCGGTTTCCGTGAAGGCGAGGTACGCGCCTCCCCCCGCCAGAATCACGAACAGGAGCGCCAGGAGCGTGACGGACGGTTTCCCGGAGGGGGCGGAGGGCCGTGGGCGGATCGCCTGTTTCCTCTCGATTGTCATGGGCTGTGGCGACGGAATCTCCGGAGGGGGCGAATCCGGGACGGAGGTCTCCTCAGTGGATCTGCCTTCGACCAGATCGGACAATTGGTCCTGGAGCGTTTCCGCGCGCGTGGCGTCGTGGTCCATGCCGTGGGCGGGGGAGTCCGGCGTCGGAGAACCGGGAGCCACGTCCTCTCCCTCGACACCGATGGGAACTTCACTCAGTTGTTCGGAGATGTCGAATGGTCCGCTTGGCCCCCTCGCCGCTTCCCCCTTCCTCAGGAAGTCGGGGAGGACGGTGTCGAGGTCAAGGATCTCCGTTGGGTGCTGGCCCGGGTGTTCCCATCCCTTTTCCGTCAATGGCGGCGGGGGATGCGCTTCCTCGCTCGCCAAATCCTCCGGACTTCGGACGGGCGTTTCCCCGGTCTCCTGGGGAGAGGAGATATCTCCCCCCGTTCCAAGTTCATGCGGGAACGAGATGTCCTCATTCTCCCGCGGAAGCGCCCACTCTTCCGCGACAGGAGGGGTTTCCTGCTCGGGCTCCTGCTTCTTTCCCAGAATGCTTTCGAAAGCGGCGTCCACCTCGTCGCGCGTCAGGGTGGGTTCCATCGGCTCCTGCGCACCGGTTTCCCGTTCTTCTTCTACCGGGGCCGCCGGTTCTTCCGCTGCCTGGAGTGACGGTTCCTCCTCCTCGCGGAACAGGGGGCTTTCGAAGGCGGCGTCGCCCTCGTCTTGCATCAGGGGGAATTCCGCCGGTTCCTGCGCGAAAGTCTCCTGTTCCGGTTTTTCGCGGAGAGGCGCGTCGAGGTCGGATGCGATGTCGTCCCGGTGCGTCGGTGGTCCCTCCATCGGCTCCTGCGCACCGGTTTCCCGTTCTTCTTCTACCGGGGCCGCCGGTTCTTCCGCTGCCTGGGGTGACGATTCCTCCTCCTCGCGGAACAGGGGGCTTTCGAAGGCGGCGTCGTCCTCGTCTCGTGTCAATGAGGGTTCGGGCGGTTCCTCCGGGGCCGGAGGATGCGCCTGTTCCGTCTCTCGTTCCCGGCTCTTTATGGATTCGGATGCACCGTCGACCTCTTCCCGTGGCGGTAGGGGAGGTCTCTTTTCCGGCTCCTGGAGGACTGCCCGGAGGTCGAATAGTTGCTTCTCTGCTGGTGGGGATATTTTGGGTGACTGGATATCGCTTTTCATGACGATGATTGACTCGCCACACTTCCGGCACCGGATGCGCGCTCCCTTTCCCTTGATCTTGGATTCATCCAATCGGAAACGCGCCCGGCAAGCCTGGCACTCTATGATCATCGCTTCCCCCCAAGCCCTGCTTCGTGTCCGGCGTTACTCCTACCCGACTATAATGGATTCGCGGTGACCTCTCAACCCCGATTCATCCTCTGTATTGCTTGGCTCCGAGGGCGCACAGGAGGATGCCCACCTCGTACAGCATGTAGATAGGGACGGCGACGAAGACCTGGGAAACGGCATCCGGGGGGCTGAGGATCGCTCCCAGTAGGAATACGCCGACGATCGCCACCTTCCTCCCGCGGCGCAGGAGGTCCGGGGACAGAATCCCCGCCCGTCCCGCGAGGAACAGGACCACTGGCAATTCGAACATCACTCCGAAAATAAGCAGAAGCCGGAGGATCAGCGAGAGTGCCTCTTTCATCGACGGCATCGCGATGATGGTCGATCCCCCGAAAGCGAGGAAGAAGGAGAATATCGACGGGGCTGCGAGGAAATACCCGAACGCCATCCCGGAAAGGAGGGCCGCCGTAGAGCAGGCGGAGAAGAGAAAAAGAATATTTCTCTCCTTCCGGAAGAGGCCGGGGCTGACGAACTTCCACGCCTGGTAGAAGATCACGGGGCTTGCCAGAACGAATCCTCCCCAAAGCGCCAGCTTGAAATAGGTGAGAAAGGCTTCGGTGAGTTCAGTGAAGATGAGCCGGGAATCCACGGGGAGTTGTTTCGTCAGGGGGGAAAGAAGAATCTGATAGAGGGTTTCCGCGCGGGAATAGCAAAGGACGGTTCCCAGCCCCATAGCGATCAGGGAGCGGATCAGCCGCTGGCGCAGTTCATCCAGGTGCTCCGTGAGCGGCAGCCGGACCTCGGAGTTCGTTCCTGGTTCCGCCATCATCTAGAAGGAGAGGCCTTTTCCGTTCATTCCTTGGGGGCGGAAGGGGGCGGAGGAGATTCGTTCGCGGCGGACGGGGGAGGATCGGAGCCTGCCGCGTCGCCGGGAGGGGGATAGGCGGTGTCCGTCTCTTCGTCATCCTCTTCGCGGACGGCTTCGTCGATCCCCTTCCGTACCTCCTCGGACGCCTTCTTGAATTCGGCGATCCCCTTTCCGAGACTCTTGGCGAGATCCGGGAGACGCTTCGGTCCGAAGAAGATCAGGACCACGACAAGTATGACGAGCATCTCCTGGAAACCGATTCCGAACATTTCCGACCTCTCTTCCTTGGGTACAGAGATACTATACCTCGGGTCCCCGGCCAAATCCATGCTATCCGAAAGGATAACCTCCCTATCCGATCGGGCGGTTCTCCTCCCCGGCCATTCACGGAGAAAGGGCGTATCCGGTTGTCTTTCCTGAATATAATAAGGTGGCACGGCTTTTGACATATACCTTTAATTGTCATTCCGGGAGACGTGAGTCGCGCCTTCTGCGCAAGGAGGCATTTTGTGTATATAGGCATCGATGTCGGTTCGACCAGCGTGAAGTTCGCACTCGTCGCCCTGCCTACGGGGTCCCATCTTCCCGAGGAAATCCGGAACACCTTTCTCTCCGCCGAACCGGCGGCGCTTCCGGGAGAGGCGCGTGCCTATCTCCTCTCCTACGACCGCCTCCTCGGGGACCCGAACCGGAAAGTTCCCGAGCGCCTGGGAGAGTGGATCGCCAGGATCGGGGCCGAAAGGGTCCGGGGAGTGGCATTCACCGGGAAAAGCGGCTCGCGACTGGCCCAGAATCTGGGAGCCCGGTACGAGAACGATTTTCGCTGCCTGGTACGGGGTGTGACCGCGGTCCGGCACGATGTGCGAACGATTTTCGAGATGGGGGGAGAGAACGCGAAGGTCATCCGTCTCGCCGCGGCGACCGAGGGGGGAGCGCTCCGCATCCGGGACTACGATACCAACGGAGAATGTGCCGCCGGCACGGGCTCGTTCATCGACCAGCAGGCCAACCGGATGCGGCTGGCCGTGGAGGACATCGGGGAAATGGTGGCACGGGCCGGCAATGCGGCCCGGATCGCCGGGAGGTGCTCGGTGTTCGCCAAGAGCGACATGATCCACGCCCAGCAGAAGGGGTGTTCTCCCGAGGAGATCCTCAAGGGGTTGTGCGAGGCGGTCGCCCGCAATTTCAAGAGCAGCATAAACAAGGGAAAGGACCCTGTCCCCCGGGTGGCACTCGTGGGGGGCCTGTTCGCCAACCAGGGCGTGGCGCACGCCGTCAGAGACGTGTTCGGGTTCTCCCCTGACGACGTGGTGCTCCCCTGGGGATTCGCGCACCTCGGGGCGGTCGGAGCGGCGATGCTTGCCGCGGAAGACGCGGCAACGGCGAGGAAGCCGCAGGGTGAGGCGTTCGTCCTTTCTGCCAACGCCCCCGGGGAGGGGGAGTGGTCGTTCCCCTCCTGGCCCCCTCTCGCCACCGAAAATGTCGTATTCCTGAGGGACAGGGTGGCCAACCCGCCTCTCCTCAAAGACCGGCACGAGGTCTTCCTCGGAATCGACGTGGGATCCGTGAGCACGAATTTCGCCCTCGTCGACGGGGAGGGGAACCTCGTGAAGGAAATCTACGTTCGCACGCAGGGACGGCCGGTGCAGGTGGTGACGGAGGGTCTCCGCGACCTGTGGGAGGAATTCGGGGAGAGAATCCGGATCCGCGGGGTCGGCACGACGGGGTCGGGGCGGGAGCTTATCGGAGAGCTCGTAGGAGCCGACACCGTCCAGGACGAGATCACCGGACACAAGACGGGATCCTCTTTCATCAGCCGGCAGTACTTCGGCCAGTCGGTGGACACCATCTTCGAGATCGGCGGGCAGGATTCGAAGTTCATCAGTCTGGAAAACGGCGTGGTCGTGGACTTCGCGATGAACGACGCCTGCGCCGCGGGAACGGGATCCTTTCTGGAGGAGCAGGCGGAGCGGCTCGGCATCCAGATCAAGGAGGAATTCGCGGAGATGGCCCTCTCCTCCCGGGCCCCCATCCGCATGGGAGAGAGGTGCACCGTCTTCATGGAGCAGGACCTGAACACCTACCTGAACCGGGGGGCCTCCAAGGTGGACATCGTGGCGGGACTCGCCTACTCCGTGGTCATCAATTACCTGAACCGGGTCGTCCGGGGCCGCAAGATCGGGGAGACGATCTACTTCCAGGGGGGAACCGCGTACAACGACTCCGTCGCGGCGGCCTTTACCCACGTCTTGGGGAAAAAGGTCATCGTCCCGCCGCACAACGGGGTCATCGGGGCGATCGGGATGGCCCTCCTCGCGCGCGACAAGGCCTACGCGACGGGGGAGGGTACCCGCTTCCGCGGTTTCGACATGGGGAAAGTGGACTACCGCAGGCGCGAGTTCACCTGCAAGGGGTGCAGCAACGTCTGCGACATGCAGGAGATCCGGATCGACGGCACGAACACCTACTGGGGGGACAAGTGCTCCGAGAGATACCGGAAGAGCGCCCGGACAGGCGTCAAGCCGGTAATCGAGGACCTTCCCGCGAGTCGGGCGGAGTGGTTCGAGTCTTTACTTCGAGAGGAACCAGGTCCCCGGGGAATCGTCGGGTATCCCCGGGCAATGTACTTTTACGAACGTTTCCCGTTCTGGAAGACGTTCCTTTCCTGCCTCGGGTTCGGGCTGAAGGTGAGTCCGCGGACCGACAAGGCAATCGCGAGGGAAGGGTCCGAGAAGACAGTGGCAGAGCCGTGCTATCCGATCCAGGTCGCCCACGGCCACGTGGCGGCACTCCTGCGGGACGGGATCGATTTTCTGTTCGTCCCCAACGTCATCAACGCGGAGACTGTCCACACCCACACCGAGTCCCACTTCTGTCCGTGGGGGCAGACTCTCCCGTTCGTCCTCGCATCGGTCCCCGGCTGGGAGAAAGAGGTACGCCAGAAGCTCCTTTCCCCGACCGTCCGCTTCCGGGACGACGAGCGTCTGCTGGTCGAGGACCTCTTCGAGTGCTTCGGCCCGCTGGGAATCTCCCGCCGCGAAATCCGGGAGGCGATCCGGGAGGGCTGGAAGGAGCAGCGCCGGTTCAGCAACTTTCTCGCCGACCGCGGTGCGGTGGCGATATCGGAGGTGGAGAAGGCGGACGCCCACGCCGTTATCCTGATCGGCCGCTCATACAATCTCTATGACCGGGATGTCAATCTCAACATTCCCGCGAAACTGCGCGATCAGTACGGCGCAAACGTGATTCCGATCGATTTCCTGCCCGTGGACGGGATCGACATCCGGGAAATTCACGGCAACATGTTCTGGAACTACGGAAGGAAGATCATCGCGGCGGCGAGGTGGTGCAGGAACCGGCCGAAGCACCACATCATCTACATCACCAATTTCAAGTGCGGGCCGGACTCCTTCATCCGGCACTTCATCCAGAAGGCCTCCGGTGCCCCGTACCTGACACTTCAGTTCGACGGGCACGCCAACGACGCAGGGTACATGACCCGGTGCGAGGCATATCTCGACAGCAAGGGGGTATTGCGATGGTGGGCGGAAACGTGAGCGGGTCGCCGCTTTCCGGCAGGACGGTGTTCTTCCCCCCGATGACCGAGGCGGGGGTGCGTGCCATTGCCGCGGCGTTTCGTTCTGTCGGGATCGACGCCAGGCCCATGCCGCCCTCGGATGAGGAGACGCTTCTCCTGGGAGGACGATTCTCCTCGGGGGAGGAGTGCCTCCCCCAGAAGGTGACGCTGGGAGACACGCTCAAGCTTCTGGTGCATGGGGAAATCGCCCCGGGAAAGATGGCGCTCTTCATGCCGTCCTCCAACGGACCGTGCCGGTTCGGTCAGTACGGCACCTTCATGAAGATGGTTCTCGAGGAAATGGGGTACGGCGACGTCATGATCGTCTCCCCCACGTGCGCGGACGGGTACGACGGAGTGGGAGAGCATGCCGACGAACTTCTCCGCACCGCCTGGCGGGCCATGGTCGGCGGGGACCTCCTCCAGAAGCTTCTCCTCCGGATCCGCCCGTACGAGACCGAGAAAGGAGCGGCCGACCGGGCATTCGACGAAGCGGTGGAGATACTGTGCCGGGCTGTGGAGGTTCCGGGAGAGAAGAAGGGGGAGAAGCTCGCCCGGATCGTCGCGGCCCTGCGGGCGGGGCGGGAGCTGCTCCTCCGCGTGCCGGCGGACTTCTCATCGCCGCGCCCTCTGATCGGGATCGTCGGGGAAATCTTCTGCCGGCTCAACGCCTTCAGCAACGACGATGTGGTGCGCAAGGTCGAGGAGACGGGAGGGGAATGCTGGATTTCCGACGTGACGGAGTGGATCTGGTACACCAACGCCGACCACCACAGGGATCTCAAACGGTACGGAAAAACCCTGAGTTTCGAAATGCTTGGTGCAAAGCTGAAGTGGCACTTCCAGAGGAAAGACGAGCACGCCCTCCTCGAAGTGTTCGGGAGCGATTTCCGCGGCTACGAGGAACCGCACGACATCCGGGAGATCATGGAGCTCGCCCGCCCTTACCTGGTGCCCGAGGGGACCCTGGGGGAGATGCTGCTGTCCGTGGGGAAGTCGGTATATCTGTACCGCAAGGGGGTGGACGGGATCCTCGACATCAACCCCTTCTCGTGCATGAACGGCATCGTTTCCGAGGCCGTGTATCCCCGCGTGTCCCGCGATTGCGAGGGACTCCCGGTCCGCGTGCTATATTTCGACGGGACGCGCGTGGACCGCCGGTACGAGCTGGAGATCTTCATGGATCTCGTCCGGGAGTATTCCTCCCGGAAGAGGATGCGGCGCATCCTGCCGGAGGATTTCGGGGCGGCTGCGGCGGCCGGAGCCTAGCCCGCATTTCTCCCCAGCCTCCTGCTGCGGCGGCGGATATGCGCATGCCTACTGCGTTGCGCTCCTTCGTGCTCCTCGACGTAGTGTCCACTACGCCTGCGGTGCCCAAAGTT
>JBAUKK010000060.1:0-9352 GCA_049577645.1 Candidatus Deferrimicrobiaceae bacterium | reverse complement strand
CTCGCCGGCGGGCGTTAAGGGTGCGTCGGTGCGCCCGGTGTGCCTCCCCCTTCGGCTCCAATCGGTCTCGCCGTGCCGGATGATCCAGATGCCGGGTCTTCGCTCGTCCATCGCCTTCCCTGCGCCGCGTCGCTATCGCGCGCCCTTCGGGTTGTGCCACGCACCGGGCGCCACGATCGCGTCGGCCTCCCGCGGCCCCCATGTCCCCGGCTCGTACTCCCGTGCGGGCGTTTCGGCATTCAGCACGGGACCTACGATGCGCCAGGCCTCCTCGACGTAGTCCTTGCGGGCGAAGTGGAAGGGCTCCCCCTTCATGGCGTCGCCGAGGAGATCCTCGTAGGCCGCCGCCTCCTCCACAGCAGCCTCGTGGCTGATGAGGAGTTCGACTTCGTCGCCCGCGGACTCCTCTCCGGGCCGCTTGACCATGGCGCTCACCGCGATCGTCGCCTCCGGTCCCAGCCGGAAGCGGAAGTAGTTTGCCGGATGCATCACCGGGTAGACGGAAGGCGGCTGCCTAAGCCTCACGAGCACTTCGGTGCAGGTGACGGGCATACATTTTCCGGCACGGATGACAAAGGGCACCCCCTGCCACCGCCACGACTGGATGGCAAGGCGCAAGGCGGCAAACGTCTCCACGTCGGACTCCGGCGACACGCCGGGCTCCTTCCGGTACCCGCGGAACTGCCCGCGCACCATGCTCGCCGGGTCGAGCGCGGGAATGGCCTTGAGAACCCTCACCTTCTCATCGCGGATGTGCTCGTTGTCGCCGATGCCGGAGGGCGGCTCCATGGCCACGTTGGCGAGCACCTGGAACAGGTGATTCTGCACAACGTCGCGGATCGTACCCACCTGCTCGTAGAAGGAGCCTCGCCCCTGCACCCCGAAGCTCTCCGCCATGGTGATCTGAACCGACTCGACGAAGGTGCGGTTCCAGACAGGCTCGAGAAAGGAGTTCGCGAAACGAAAGAAGACCAGGTTCTGCACCTCGTTCTTGCCGAGATAGTGGTCGATCCGGAAGATACGCTCTTCCTCGAAGGAGGCAAGAAGGATCCGGTTGAGCTCGCGAGCCGAGTCGAGATCACGGCCGAAGGGCTTCTCCACGACTACGCGCGCCCCTTTGGCGCATCCGAATCGCTCGAGCTGCCCCACGACGACCCCGAAGAGGGCCGGCGGGATGGCGAGGTAGTGGGTGGGGCTCTTTGCCAAGCCCAGCTCCCCGCGCAGCGCCTCGAACGTCCGAGGATCGGCGTAGTCGCCGTCCACGTAATGCAGGAGCTCCGAGAGCCTTGCGAAGGCGTCAGGGTCCAGGCCACCGTGCTTCGTTAGGCTATCCCGGGCGCGTTCCCGGAGCTGCTCGAGACCCCAGCCTGATTTGGCGACCCCGATCACCGGCACGTCGAGTCTCCCGTGCCGGACCATCCGCTGCAGCGCCGGAAAGATCTTCTTGTAGGCGAGGTCGCCGGTCGCCCCGAAGAAAACCAGTGCGTCCGACCGAACGGCGCTCATTTTTCCTCCAGGCAGCCGCCAAAGACGAAGCGCTTGGCGGGAAGTATCCCTCCGGTCAAGGCAGCCCCCCATGCCGACATCGATCTCTCCGTCCTTCCGGACGCAGAGGTCTTCGCTTCCCATCGCAGCGGCAACCTCTCGAGTCCCTCCGGATTCCTGAATAGTCTTTGCATAGCGTCCCCTCCAACGCAAATAAGGGTTCAGGAAATACCACTTACCGAAGAATGGTTTTTCCGTAAGAGCCGATGGATTCCGATCAGCAGCAAGATGATCGCGATTCCCCCGATCGCCATGTGTTCGTAGTGCTCGATGTCGTGAAAGATGATGACCAGGGCTTTCCCGAACAGGTACCCCCCGGTCCCAATGACCACTGCCCGGATCATTGCGCCGATCGTGTTCGCCAGGAAGAAACGGACCGCACGGATCCCCACCGCGCCGAACACGACCGGAGCCGTCGTCCGAATGCCGTACGGAAAGCGGAAACCAGCCAGGATCAACAGGTTATACCGGTCCAGCAGCCGTCGGATCCTGTCGGCGTGAGGATTCCAGGAGGGGTGATCCGCCAGATATTTCCTCCCCTTCCACCGCCCGAGAAAAAAGGAGGTCTGGTCCCCGGCAACCGCCCCGAGGAAACCTACCAGAAATACCCATGCCAGGGAGAGGTGCCCCTGGCTGGCGCCCAATCCCGCGAGGATCATGATCGTCTCCTCCTCGAGGATCGTCCCGAGAAACAACGCCCAGTACTTGTAATTCTCAATGAAGTGCTGGATCGACACCGCTCCTTCTCCGGGCATGTTCCCCGGTATCGTTCGGAACCCCCTTTTCCCTCGAGTCATATGAGGGGAATCCCGGGCATCGCGATTCGTTTTTTCACTCCGCCGCGCGGATTCTCCCTGCAGGAGTCGCCCCTCGTTTTCCGGGCGGGAGGGAGGATGTTTTCGGCTCACCATACCCGCCCACGCGATCACCGGGGGAATCACATATTGCATCCCGAAACAGTCGATTGCTTTCCTGGAAAGGACATGCTCCGGCGGCATATGGGCGATCGGAACAACGACGAAAACAAAGAACAGAAAGAACACGAGAAAGAATGGAAGCGCAAGCGGGATGTAGTGCATCCGTCCGTACCCCGAACAGGGACGTTTCCCATTCGTGTCTTTCAACACTGTAACCGGGAATCCGTTCGAGATCCGCCAGACAGATCCCTTCGACCCGCCGTGGGGGGTCATGCCCCTCCGGTTGCCGACACGGGGGGGGCCGTGAAATAATGATAATAATTCGAATATCGCATGGTTCCGGATCAGGAGGTGGGAGGATGGACCATCGAGCGCTGCGGGGCGTCGCCCTTTCCCTGTTCGCATTCACTGCGTTGGCCCTTGCGGTGTACGCCTGCGCCGTCAACCCCGTCACGGGAAGGTCGGAACTCTCTCTCGTCTCCTTCTCGCCGGAGGAGGAGGCCGCCCTGGGGGCGAAAGCCTACGGGCCGGCCGTGCAGCAGCAGGGGGGCTTCTTCCGCGACAGCGCCCTCGAGGCGTACGTCCAGGGCGTCGGGATGCGGCTGGCCCGAGTGTCGCACCGTCCCGACCTGAACTACCGGTACCGGGTACTGAACTCCTCCGTCCCGAACGCCTTCGCGTTGCCCGGCGGGTTCATCGTCATCAACCGGGGCCTGCTCGTGGGGCTCAAAAGCGAGGCGGAGATGGCGGCGGTTCTCGGGCACGAGACCGGGCACGTCACCGCCAAGCATTCCCTGGCGGGGTACCAGCGTGCGCTGGCGTCCAACGTCCTCCTTGCGGGGGTCTCGATCGCCACGGGGGGTGGCACGGGGGTGATGCAACTGTCCGGCATCACCGCGTCGCTTGTCAACAACGGCTTTTCGCGGGAGCAGGAACGCGAGGCCGACTGGCTGGGGATCGACTACATGGTCAAGGCGGGCTACAACCCGGAAGGAGCCGTAAGACTCCAGGAATATTTCTTCTCGGAGCTGGAAGGGGGAAGAAACCCGATGTTCCTGGAAGGGATCTTCCGCACCCACCCGGTATCCAAGGAGAGACTGGACAACGCCCGGGACTACATCGCAAAACGGTACCCGAACACGGTGAGGAACCCGAACTACACCTTCAACGAGACGATCTTCCTTCAAAAGACCAATAAGCTTCGGGAAGTTCAGAAGACCTACGACATCGCCGACGAGGGGGACAAGCTGTTCAAGGAGAAGCGGTACGATGAGGCGCTTGCCAAGTACGAGGCGGCGGCCGCCCGCGAGCCTTCCCAGGCACCGTTTTTCTCGTCGATCGGCCATGTGCACCTGATCCGGAAGAACTACGCCGCGGCGGAAGGCCCGCTTCGCAAGGCAATCCGCCTGGACGACGAGTTCTTCGAGCCCCACCTTCTGCTCGGGGCGCTGCACTACCAGAAGAATGAATACCGAGCGGCGATCCCGGAGCTGTCCCGGAGCATGGACCTGCTCCCGACCAAGCAGGCGGCGGCGATGCTGTCGAAGTCGTACGAGGCGATCGGCGACCGGGAGAACGCGCAAAAGTACGCCGAAATGGCGAAATAGGTCCGTTCATCGATTATACTGAATGTTTATTGCGCTCGAAGCGGTGCGCTCGCGCCTCGCCGCCGGACATGACGAAAGGAATCCGCGTGATCAAGGAAGAATTCATCCCGAAATGGATCGCCTGGGAAGTCACCGGGCGCTGCAACCTGAACTGCATCCACTGCCGTGCCTCCTCCTCCATGACGTCCCACGACACCGACTTCACGACGGCGGAAGCCAGGACGCTGATCGATGACATCACCTCCTTCTGCAGCCCCGTCCTCGTCCTCTCGGGGGGGGAGCCGCTGCTGCGTCCGGACCTGTTCGAGATCGCGAAATACGGGACCGACAAGGGTCTGCGGATGTGCATCGCCACCAACGGAACCCTTGTGACCGACGACGTCTGCGCAAAGATGAAGGAGAGCGGGATCAAGATCGTCTCCCTGTCGCTCGACGGGTCCACGGCGGCCGTGCACGACGACTTCCGGAAGCAGGCGGGCGCCTTCGAGGCCACCCTGCGCGCGGCCGAAACGTTCAACCGCAACGGCATCAAATTCATCGTCAATTCCTCCTTCGCCAAGCGGAACCAGCACGACATCGCGGACACGTACCGGCTCGCCAAGAAGATCGGCGCCCACGCATGGTACATGTTCATGATCGTCCCCACGGGCCGGGGCGAGGAGATCATGAGCGAACTGATCAGCAAGGAGGATTACGAGGAGATCCTCGAGTGGCACTACCGGATGGAGAAAAACGAGGCCGACATGCTCGTGCGGCCCACATGCGCCCCCCACTACTATCGGGTCCGGCTGCAGAAGGCCAAGGAGGAAGGGCTCAAGATCCAGCCGAGAACACTCTCCTTCTCCACGGGCGGGGGGAAGGGGTGCATATGCGCGCAGACGATCGCCTTCATCGATTCGAAGGGAAACGTCCAACCCTGCTCCTACTTTCCCGTGGTGGCGGGTAACGTCAAGAAGCAGCATTTCCGGGAAATATGGTACCAATCCGAACTGTTCGAGTCGCTCCGGGCGTTCGAGAAGTACAAGGGGCGCTGCGGAGACTGCGAATACCTGAACGTCTGCGGGGGGTGCCGGGCCCGGGCCGACGCCGTCCTGGAGGATTATCTTCAGGAGGAACCGTTCTGCGACTACGTCCCCATCCGCACGAAACGGCGGCTGGAATCGGCGGTCGAGGCCGGAAAACCCGCGGCGGTCAAGAACAAGTAACTCCGGAACGGGAAGGTACGCTCCCTTCTTTCCCTGACGGGGATACCAAGAACGGGGACGTTTCTAAGAACTGGTGGAGGCCGGTTCTTCGAACTTCTTAGGAACGTCCCGGTTCTTAGGAGAAGTGGCGATGGCGGATTACCGATTTTTAAAAGCATGTCGGCGCGAGCCGGTGGATGTGACCCCCGTCTGGATCATGCGGCAGGCGGGGAGGTACCTCCCGGAATACCAGAAGATTCGGGGGAAGAACTCGTTCCTCACGATGTGCAAGACGCCCGAGCTGGCGGCGGAGGTGACGGTCCAGCCGATCGAACGGCTCGGCGTGGATGCGGCGATCCTCTTTTCGGACATCCTCATCCCCGTGGAGGCGATGGGAATCCCCCTCGAGTTCCATGACGGGAAGGGACCGGTCCTCGGGAAGGAGATCCGGGGCCAGGCCGACGTCGACGTCCTCGTCGTGCCCGATCCCGCCGACAAGGTCCCCTTCGTCATGGAGGCGATCCGGATCCTCCGGAAGACGTTCGAGGGAAAGGTTCCGCTCATCTGCTTTTCCGGGGCGCCGTTCACTCTTGCGTCCTACATCGTGGAGGGAGGCACCTCCCGCAACTTCATCCGGCTCAAGACCCTCATGTACCAGGCTCCGAACGTATTCCGCTCGCTGATGAGAAAGATCGTGAAGACCGTCGCTGCGTATCTCAACGCCCAGATCGAGGCCGGCGCGCAGGCGGTCCAGTTGTTCGACACCTGGGCGGGAATCCTGACTCCCGGCGACTACGAGAAGTATGCGCTTCCGTACACCCGCGAGGTGGTGGAGTCGCTTAATCGCGACGGAGTCCCGGTCATCCATTACGCCAATGACTGCGCGACGCTCCTCCCCGCCATCCGGACCCTTCCCGTCGACGTCATCGCGGTCGACTGGCGGATCCCGCTCGACCAGGCCGCGGCCGCCGTGGGGGGGAACGTCGCTCTCCAGGGGAACATGGACCCGACGATGCTTTTCCTCCCGCCGGAGCAGATCGAGCAGTGCGTGCGCGACATCCTCCTCCGGGGGCAGTCCGCCGCCTCCCACATTTTCAACCTCGGCCATGGCATCCTTCCGCCCACAAACCCCGAACACGCGGTCTCCATGGTGGAGGCGGTGCACCGGCTCGGAAGAAACGGGTGAGCGCCCCGAAGGGGGAACCGTCCATGGCCGGATCCTCCCCGCTCACGGGGGTGGTCCTGCTTAACATGGGGGGACCGGACTCGCTCTCCGCCATCCGGCCCTTCCTGGCCCGGCTCTTCTCCGACCGGGAGCTGATCCGCCTCCCCCTCGCACCCTTCACACAGCCGCTGTTCGCCTGGATCGTTTCCCGAGTACGCGCCCGGAAAGTTAAGAATTATTATGAAGAAATCGGCGGGAGCTCCCCGATCGCGGAACTAACCGACAGGCAGCGCACCGCGCTCGAGGCCGCGCTTGGGGAAACCGGAGGGAATTTCCGCGTCTACGTGGGAATGCGGTACTGGCACCCCCTCGCCAAGCACGCGGTGCTCGAGATGAAGGAAGACGGCGTCGCTCGTGCGATCGCCCTTCCCCTCTACCCGCAATATTGCGCGGCAACGACCGGATCGAGCCTTTCCGATCTCCGCAGGTGGTTGCGATGGGCCGGGGCCGACTTCCCGCTGACCGAGATCAGATCCTGGCCCGACCACCCCGGGTACATCGCGGCCCTTTGCGCGAAGATCGGGGAAACGCTGGAAGCGACGCCGGGCACCGAAAAGACCCACCTCCTCTTCAGCGCGCACGGGGTGCCCAGATCGTTCATCGACGGGGGGGACCCGTACCAGATCGAAGTGGAAAAAACCGTCGCGGCGGCGAGGGAACGGCTCCCGGCGATCTCCCACTCGATCTCCTACCAGAGCCGGTTGGGAAGAACGGAATGGTTGAAACCGGATACCGTAGAAGAAGTTGCCCGCCTCGGACGGGAAGGGGTCAAACGGCTCATCGTCGTACCGGTGAGCTTCGTCTCGGACCATATCGAAACGCTGCACGAACTGGATATCCGGCTCAGGGAAACGGCGCGGGAAGCGGGGATCGTCACGTTTCTGCGGGTTCCGGCATTCAACGACTCGCCCGCGTTCATCGAGGCGCTCAAGGAAATCGTGCTTGCGCGGCTGGCGGGGGACACCACCAGGGGGACACTCATTCAACATGACATGTAAATCAATGAGTGTCCCCCCATGGACGGTAATGAGTGTTCCCCTGAAAGGAAAGGCTTGATGCGGCGTATCGCCATCGTCGGAGCGGGAATATCGGGGCTGTGCACAGCCCACTACCTCGTCCGGGAATGCCGGGCGGCCGGGACGTCGGTCGAGATCATCCTCTTCGAGGCGGAATCGGTACCCGGGGGGAAAATGCGCTCCATCCCGCAGGACGGCTTCCGGATGGAGTGGGGCCCGAACGGATTCCTGACGAACAAGCCCTACTCGCTCGACCTGGTGAAGGAACTGGGGATCGAGGACCGGCTCGCCCGGTCGTCGGACCTTGCCAGAAAGCGTTTCATCTTTTCGGGTGGGACGCTCCACCGTCTTCCGGAGACTCCCCCGGCATTCTTCCGGTCCCGGCTGCTCTCGCTTCCGGGGAGGCTCCGCATCATCGGAGAACTTTTCGCACCGCCCCCCCCCGCGGGAATCGACGAATCGCTCGGGGACTTCGCGCGCCGCCGCCTCGGGCCCGAGGCGCTGGAAAAACTTATCGACCCCATGGTCACGGGGATCTTTGCCGGCGACCCGGACCGGATGTCGCTGCAAAGCAGCTTCCCCCTGATCCACGACCTCGAGCGAAAGTACGGAGGCCTCGTAAAGGGGATGATCGCCCTTCGGCGGAAGCGCAGGAGCGCCGGGGAGAAACGGGAGATGTCGGCGGGGCCGGGTGGAGTCCTGATGTCGTTCGACCACGGCGTCCAGGAACTCACCGACATCCTGGCCACCCGGCTTTCCGACGGCCTTCATCTGGGCGTGAAGGTCGACCGGGTCGGTCTCCGGGACGGGAAGATCCTGCTCTCGCTCGAGGAAAGTGGTCTCCGCGGGGAGGTCGACGCGGACGTGGTCGTGCTGGCGGTGCCCGCGTACGCGGCGGCGGAGATGCTCGGGGGCCTGGACCCCACCCTGCGGGCGGCTCTTTCCGCCATTCCCTACTCGCCGATATCGGTGGTGGCGCTCGGGTACGAGAAGGCGACCCTGGGCAACCCGCTCGACGGGTTCGGCTTCCTCATCCCCCGCGGGGAAAAGCGGAAGATCCTGGGCGCCCTGTGGGATTCAAGCGTATTTCCGAACCGGGCCCCGGAGGGGAAGGCCCTGATCCGGGTGATGGTGGGGGGCGTGCGGGCCCCTGCGCTTGCGGCCCTGTCTCCCGAAGAGCTTTTCGGGCTCGTCCGCTCGGAACTTGCGGCGACGATGAGAGTGACCGCCGACCCGATCCTTTCCCGCTCCTTCTTCCACGAGAAGGGGATCCCCCAGTACCTCGTCGGGCACGGGAAAGTGCTCGGGCGGATCGAGGAGCGCCTTGCCGCCAACCCCGGCATCCATCTCAACAACAACGCGTATCGGGGGATCGCCCTGAACGACTGTGTGCTACAATCCCGGTTGACCGCAGAACGGATTGCGAGGGAACTCCGCACCGGGAGAGGATAAGCGGGCGGCGATATCGGGGACCGGAAGAAAAAACGAATAGCGGGAGGGATCGCCGTTGGGCTATGTTCTGATGCTTTCCTACGCCCTGCTCCTCCTCGGCGCGAGTATCCTCGGATATTCCCTCTATCCCACATCCCGTATCATCCGGGAGCTTCCGCCCGGTCCGATGAACCTCCAATGGCAAGTCCTGCGCGGATTCATTCTCTTTTTCATCGCCGGGTACCTCGCCTACCTCTTCCTCTTCCCCTCCGATCATGGTCCCTCCCGCATTCTCGTCTCCTCGATCTTCTTCTCCGGCGCCTGCTTCGTCCTGCTCGTCTGCATGCTGGCCCACGAGACGGTTCGGGACATCCGGCGGATCGTCACGCTGGAAACCGAGAACATCACCGACCCCCTGATGGAGATC
>JBAUKK010000059.1:0-31897 GCA_049577645.1 Candidatus Deferrimicrobiaceae bacterium | reverse complement strand
GAGAGTGACTATCAAGGGGTCAGGATTTTACGACCAAGTAACCGTGTATATAATTTCGCTGGTACAGGCATAGCGGGTTTCTTTGGTGACGAGGGGCCAGCCACCTCGGCCCAACTCAACGACCCCCTGTCCGTCGCCGTCGACTCCCGGGGGAACGTCTACATCGCCGACACCGGGAACCACGCCGTCCGGATGGTTATCGGCGGCGCCCTTCCATGAGTATGAGGGGGGTCTTTTCTAAAAACCGGTGGCGATTCGCCACCAGTTTTCACGTAAGACCCCCCCTGTATTCCTCCGCTGTCCCAGGATTGGCCCCTGGATTGCAAGGTTTTTCTCCTGTCAAGACAGGGGGTTCATGGAGAGGATCGGTTGGCATGATCGAGAGTTTGTTTTCATCGAGGGCGCTGTACCGGACACTCGCTCTTTTTTTCCGGTACCCCGATGAGCCACTCAATCCGAGGCTGATCTCCCGCCACACGGGGACCGCAACGAAGAGCGTCCTTCGGGAGATCAGAAAACTCGAGGGGGCGGGGATCATCCGCGGCTGGTGTGCGGGGCAATACAAGTTTTATCTTCTCGACCGGGATCACCCCGCCCACGACGGTCTCCGGTCCGTCTTCGCGGACGCAATAGGCCGCAGGGATTGCGCCGGAGGGCGGCCGGGAAACGGGGGAGAGAAGGTCATCCAGGTATGATGGGGAAGGGGCCGCCCCGGCAGGATGTCTGATCGGGGGGGTGGTCCGAGACGACCCCGGAGGAACGTTTCGTACTACGCCATCAGGCCATGCCGTCCGTGTGAAAGTGCTCCTTCACCTTCTTTACCCAATCCTCTCCGTACAGCGCCCGGGCGATTCCCGCGACGGGGGAGCCCCCGTCCTGATGCACGGGAAACGTGGATCCGCCGTCCTGGTAGAGAGGTCCCAGGTTCCCCCCCATCGTGAGACGGAGCCCGTGGAGGGCCTCCTCCATCCACCTCCTCGCGAGCCGTCCCGAAAGCAGGCCCGTCCGGTTCGCCGCGAGCCTCCCGGGCCGGACCTTCAGCAGCCAGCCCTTTCCGAACGGGTCCTCGTTGACGATCCCCGGGGACCGCACGGCCTCCTCGTTGACGGCGACGACCTCCCCGTCGATCGGGGAGAGCATGGGGATGGTCCGGGAATCCGCGGTAAGGACCCATCCCTTCTCCCCCTGGGAGAGCCGCGCCCCGACGGGAGGCAGGTCGATGGAATCGACCCTCCCGACGAGTTTCTGGGCGAAGTCGTCGATCCCCACCCGGGCGAGGTTCTCCTCCCCGGTCTTCACCCAGCCGTGCCCCTGGTGGAATTGGAATTCTCCGGGGACCCGGAACCACTCGACGTACTCCGCGGGGCCCCCGGCCGACCCGGCCTTCTCGGTCCGGAGCGACAGGTACCGGCAGAAGAACACGAACGTGGCCAGGAACCCGATGACGATCAGGTACTCGATGCCTTTCGTCGCATAGATGTCTACGAAGCTGAAACCTTCCATTTCACCACCTCCCCGACGGGGGTAATTTCATCCATCGCTTCTTTTTCTGCCGGATGCTCCTTGAAGACCGGCATCCTGTTGATCACCCAACGGAACACCCAAAGTTCCATGGAGATGACGGCAAGCGTCACCCAGATCTCGATCCAGGAGGGGTAGTACCGGACCGGCGCATACCACTTGAAGGCGATGACGGAGACGTTCAGCCGGTTGAGGACCACCCCGATCGCCGTGAAGAACGCCGTGAACTGGACGAGCCGGACGCTTCGTTTCCGGAGGGCGGTCCAGAACAGGACGATCGGGAGGACCACGAAACCCACGATCTCCACGAGGTACCAGTAGCCCATCGGCGTGGCGAGCAGGTTCCAGTGGCCGCCGTGGACCAGTTCGATGATTTTCAGGAACAGGTAGGCAAACAGCGCCCCGATGCATCCCTTGGCGAGACCCAGGAGGATGTCGTCGTGGGAGGCGCGCAGGGTCTTGCCGATCTTGTCATGGAAGACCTTGTGGGTAAAGGTGCTCTCGATGATCACCATCGACAGCCCGGCGAAGATGCTCGACACGAAGAACGCCACCGGGATGTAGTGCGAATACCACAGCGGGTGGATCTTGGCGGGCGCCAGGAGGAAGAGCGCGCCCAGCCCGGACTGGTGGAGCGTGGAGAGGGTGATTCCGAAGATGACCGCCCCGATCGTCAGCTTCTCCACGACCCGGCGGGCCTTCTCCCAGTTCAGCCATTCCGCGACGGCCGGGGAAAACTCGATGAACTCGCAGATCATGTACAGGAGGAAGTGCCAGGCAACCAGGAAGAGGACCGAGCTCAACCCGAACGAGTTGCCGATGATCGGGTTCACGACGTTCCACGGGCGCCCCAGGTCGAGGAGCAGCGCCCCGGCGTAGAACACGTACGCGAGAAAGCCGTTCAGGACCGTCACCCGGACGATGGGCTCGTACTTTTCGAATTTCATGATGTGGACGACGAAGGTCAGCACGTAGGCGCCTCCCGCGAACGCCACGCCGGTGATCACGTCGAACCCGATCCAGATCCCCCAGGGGTAGTCCTGGGAGAGGTTCGTGACCGCTCCGAGCCCCAGGTAGAACCGGATCGCGATCAGGGCGATGCCTACGGCGATAATCGTGCCGGTGATGACGTTGAAGGGCGTCCAGATCTTCCCCTTCGGCTTCATCTCGGAGGCGAGGAACCGCCCGAATTCGCGGACGTCACGAAGGGCCTTCCGGGGCCTTCCGATGTCGTTATCCTTCCTCTTCATGGTTGTTCTCCTTGTTCCTGTTTTCGGCAAGGTAATTCAAGCCGATGAGTATGGACGGCCACAGGACGAACACGAGGGGCACGCCGTACAGGAATCCCGTCGTATGTTCCGGGTAGGGCGTCGTCCCCAGGTCGGTCCGAAAACCCAGCTGTTCGAACGGGACGGCGGAGAGGTACATGGTCCCGCTGCCGCCGACCTCGTGCTCCCCGTAGACGTGGTGGACATACTTGTCGGGGTTCTCGTAGATCCGGGTTCTTGCGATCTCCAGCAGTTCCCTCCTCGTCCCGAAGATGGTGGCGTTCTCGGGGCAGGCATCCACGCAGGCGGGCCGCTCCCCGGCTTTCAGCCGGTCGTAGCAGAAGATGCACTTCCGGATGTACGGGAGGGCGCTTCCGTACTCGAATTTCGGGATGTCGTGGGGGCACGCGATCATGCAGTACCGGCACCCCATGCAGCGGTCCTTGTTGTAGATGACCGGCCCTTCCACCGTTTTCTCCATCGCCTTGGTCAGGCAGGCCGATGCGCAGGCAGGCTGGCAGCAGTGGACGCACTGTCTCCGCACGAAGACCGGGTTGTCCGGCTCCTTTCCGTTCGGGAACCGGTTGACGACGGTGTAGGCGCCGGGGGCGGTGTCCCTCTTCGTTTCGAAGACGCTTTTGCTCGAGAAGGGCACGTCCGGCTCCGGCAGCCGGTTCTGCGCGTTGCACGCCTCCTCGCAGCTCCGGCAGCCGATGCACTTGGTCGTGTCGATCAGCAGCCCGTAGAACTCGGTGCTGACTACGGCCGCCTCCGACCGCCTGGGCGCGCCTGCAACCAGGCTGCAGCCCGTCAGGCCGGCAAGCTTCAGGAAATCCCGTCGGTTCACGCTCATCGGTTTTCCTCCTGTTTTCGCGGGCGATCCGTCCGCCCCGGACTCCCTACCGGAAGAACTTCCTCACCAGCAGCTGCAGAAGCTCCCCGTCGATCTTTTCCATGACTCCCTCGATGGGGTGGCCTCCGTCCTGCATCGTGATCCCCACTTCCGCCGGCGTCGCCCGGTGGAGCGTGATGAACTCGAGGAAGACCATCAGTTCCCTTTCGAGCCAGTCCGCTGCATCCCTCGCGATCCTGAGCTTCTTTATGTTCTGCGTGATATTGGTCGGCATCACCGCGAGTAGCCAGGACGCCTGATACGGATCCTTCTTGACCATTCCGGTGTCCGCGTTCACGTCGTCGTTCGCGGCGTTGACGATCCCGTCGACGGGGGATACGAAGTCGATCGTTTTCCTTCCCTGGACCACGGAGAACGCCTTCTCGCCCTGCCGGAGCAGCGTGCCGGGCCGCGGGAGCTCGATCCGGTCGATTTTCCCGATGACCCCCTGCGCGAAGTCGTCGAGGCCGATCTGCGCCTCTCCCGACGGCGTGAGGTGGGCCCACGTATGCCCGCTGTGGTAGAAGAATCCTCCCGGAAGGCGGAACTCGGGCAACGCAACCGGCAGGAGGGCGGTCCGCATCGCCGGAGCGGTTTCGCCGTCCTTCTCTTTCACCCGCTGGCTCCACATCCGGTACGCGAGCTCGATGAGGAGGAAGGCGGCGATCGTCAGAAGTACGAGAATGAGCACCATTTCCATCACCTCCCTATCCGAGGAACAGGGCGACGATCCTGCTCCATTGCGCCTCGTTCAATCGGCTGCTGATGTCCGGGAGAGCATCTCCCCCGTCTGTCGCAGTGATCCCCAGGTCGCTGCTGAACAGCCGGTGGAGCCTCTCCGCCTCCCATTCGAGCCACTGCTTCGCGACGCTTCCGTGGTACAGGCGGCGGATCCATTCCCCTGCCGGGTGCAGGGAGAATATCCACCCCCCTTCGTAAGGGTCGCGGTTGATCGTTCCCGGATCGTCGACCACCTTCCGGTTGATCGTCCCGACGACACCGTCCCCCGGCGCCACCATGCGGGCCGTCCTGTCGCCGGAGTGAAGAAGGAAGCAGACGCTGTTTTCCCTCACGTGGGATCCTTCCGGGGGGAGGGAGACGCGGTCGATTCTCCCGACGAGCCGCTGCGTGAAATCGTCGATGCCCACTTTTGTCTCTGCCTCTTCCTCTTTCCCCTGGGAAACCCACAGGTGCCGGGGATGGTAGTAGTAGTCGGGGCGGAGCGAATACCCCCGTACGGAATCTGCCGTGCATTCGTGCCCTTCGATCTCCCGGTAGGCGGAGCAGAGGCGGTAGTTCCCGGTGTGGCACAGCCCTTTCACCGAGGTTGACCGGTCTACCGGGATCATCTTCTTGACGGGAAACGCCTTGCAAAACGTCACCGTCGTCATTTCCAGAAACGGACACTTTTCTTCTTCCATCGGCGCACCCCTTTGCTTCGCGGCGAGATTCATCATGCCGTCCGGAGACCGACACACGCCCAAACGACGAGGTAGATGCAAGCGAGGATAACGTATGCCATTTTTTCCACCTCCTCTCTTGCCTCCGAATATGGCAACGATCGTGCCATCGTGGGCGAGCAGGGGTGGAAGAGCGATAGGTACATGAAAGACATGGTGTTTTCCGGCAAGCGGAGAGAGGCGGATGGTCGGGCGGCAGGGGAGGGATTTGCAGAGATTCTCTACGGTTTCCCCGTTGAAAAATTATCTCCTTTCTTTTCGGTTGGTTATGGTGTTGAAAAATTTTACGGCAAGTTTACGTATTCAACACGGGTTCCTTCTTCAGCTCGTATTTCCGGATCTTGTTGTAGAGGGTAACGCGGTCGATCCCGAGAACCTGGGCGGACCGGACGATGTTCCAGCGGTTCGCGGCGAGAACCTGGCGGATATGCTCCTTCTCCATTTCGGAGAGGGATTTGCCACGACTGTCCTGAACCCCGGATACCCCGGAGGCTTGCGGAAGGCTCAGGTCGGCGTCGAGGATCATCCTTCCCTTCGCGACGACCATCGCCCTTTCGATCACGTTCCGCAATTCGCGCGCGTTTCCCGGCCAGCCGTAGTCCATGAGCAGGCGCATGGCGGACTCGGCCAACCCGTCGACATTCTTCCCCATCTCGATGTTGAACCGGTCGAGGAAGTGCTCCACGAGCAGCGGTATGTCCTCCTTCCTTTCCCGTAGAGGCGGTATGCAAACGGAAATGACGTTTAGCCGGTAATAGAGGTCCTCCCGGAACTTTCCCTCCTCGATGGCTTTCGCAAGGTCCCGGTTCGTGGCGGCGATGAATCGGGAGGTGATGGGGATGAGCTGGGTCCCCCCGACGCGGCGGAACTCCCTCTGCTCGATGACCCGCAGCAGGTCCATCTGCAGTTTGAGGCTGATGTCGCCGATCTCGTCGAGGAAGAGGGTTCCGTCCTTGGCGAGCTCGATCTTTCCGCTTCTTGCCTGGTCCGCCCCGGTAAATGCCCCTTTCTCGTGCCCGAACAGTTCGCTCTCCAGCAGGGTCTCCGTGAGGGCGGCGCACGATACCGTCACGAAGGGTTCGTCCCGCCGGGGGCTCTCCATGTGGATGGCGCGGGACAGAAGTTCCTTCCCGGTTCCGCTTTCCCCCCGGACGAGAACGATCGAGTTGCTCTTCGCCACGGTTTTGACGAGTTCGAAGATCTCGATCATCTTGTGGTTCTTGCTCACCAAGTCGTGGAGCCGGTACTGTTTCTTCAGTTCCTTCCGGAGATAGAGGTTCTCCTTCACCAGCTTCTGGTGCTCGATGATCTTCCGGATCGTCATCGAGAGGTCCTCCGGGTTGAACGGCTTCACGATGTAGTCGTACGCTCCCTTCTTCATCGCCTTAACCGCGGTGTCCACGGTTGCGTAGGCGGTCATGATGATGACGATCGTTTCCGGCTTTACCTTCCGGATCTCGTCCATCAGTTCGATCCCGTCCATCCCGGGCATCTTCAGGTCGACCATGGCCAGGTTCCAGTCCTTCTCGGGAAGACGCTCCAGCGCCCGCGCCCCGTTTTCGGCGACCCCCACCTCGTATCCGTCATCCCCCAGCCATCCCGCCAGGGATTCCCGGACGATCTCCTCGTCGTCTACGATCAGGATGTTCACCTTCTGGTCCATGGTCATCCCCTCCACGTTTCGCTTTTCATATACAGGTCAGCGTCGCAGCTTCCGCAATAGGTGGTCTTCTTCCTGTCCACGTCCCGCACGGTGTTGGACAGGTACATGATGCACTCCCGGTCGCTGCAGTGAACGAGCCCGAAGTTGTGGCCCAGTTCATGAAGGACCTCCTTCACCAGACGCTCGAACAGGATCCCGTCATCGGGGGAGAGCCCGTGGAATTCCTGCCGAAGTCTCGCGATCGAAACGATCGATGCCACCCCCCCCAGCTGGGCCTCGCCGAACACGAAGGTCAGGATCGGGATGCACAGGTCCTTGTCGATGATCCCGACGACCTTGAGCGCGTCGGCCGGAGTCTTCGTGAGGAGCTCCCTGAGGATCCGGGTGGAGTTGTACTGGTCCCTGCTCCTTTCGTAGCTTCCTTCCGGCACGGGCATATTCCTCGTAATCCGCACCGGGAGGGAGAGGTAGTCCCGCAGGTGGTCCCCCAACTTCCGGAGCATGCCATCGGGGATCATCCCCACCGGCCGGATGTAGATGGCGTCGTCGATTTCCCCGGTCCCTTTTCAGATCGTCGGAAGGGTGACGATCATTTCCGTCCCCCCCTCGGGAGGGTTCCTGACCTCGATCCTTCCGTTGTGCCTTGTGACGATGCCGTAGACGACGGAAAGACCCAGACCCGTCCCCTTCTCCTTGGTCGTGTAGAACGGGTCGAACACCCGCGGCAGGTCCTCGGGGGAGATCCCGGCGCCGGTGTCGGCGAATACGACCGTCTCCATGTTCCGGGTTCCGTCGTGCCGGGAGGTGATCGTGAGCCTCCCTCCTCCCTCCATGGCCTCGCAGGCGTTGATGATGAGATTGATGAACACCTGTTTCATCTGCGCGGAATCCGCCTGGATTTCCGGCAGGGGCTCCATCTTTTTCTCGAGCGTGATGTTGGAGATGGCCAGCTTGTTCCTGACGATGTTGATCGATTCCTCGACGAGAGAGTTGAGGTTGACCATCTTCCTGCTCAGTTCCTTCGGGCGGGTAAAGTCGAGCAGATTGGTGACGATCGCGCTCGTCCTCTGGACTTCCCGGCTCATGGTGGAGAGGTACTCCCGGAACTTCTCCATGTCTTGGGGGCCGTTTTTCCCCTCCTCGATCCTCCTCTCCATCAGCTTGATGTAGGTGAACACTCCGGTCAGCGGGTTGTTGATCTCGTGTGCCACCGTCGCCGCGATCTTTCCCACCGCGGCCAGCTTCTCCGTATGCAGGAGCTGGAACTGGGCGTCCTTGAGCTCCTTCGTCCGTTCCTCGACCTTCTGCTCCAGGGTCCGGATCCATTCGTGGATCTCCTCGTTCGCCCGCTGCAGGCTCTCCGTCATCTTGTTGAACGACCGCGCGAGGTGTCCCATCTCGTCATCGGAGTCGATGGGGATGATGTGGGTCAGGTCCCCCCGGGCCACCCGGTTGGTCCCGAGGACGAGTTGCCGGACCGGTTTCCCCACGAACACCAGCAGGGAGATCACGGCGATGACCGATATCGACAGGATCGACATGAGGTTGAACACGATGATCTGCCGGCGGGCGGAAAGCACCTCGGCATCCACCCCCGCCAGCGACATCGTGATGTCGATCACGCCGAGAACCTTCTGGGACGCCGGGTGGGCATGGCATTCCGCGGAGGAGCAGTCCCGGTCGTTGTACATCGGGTTGATCATGCCGAGGATCCGGTATCCCTTTCCGGAAGGAAAGATCCGGTTCCTCGACGGGGTGGCGAGCCTCTCGATGGGCGTGTCCTTCGCATGGCACGCGTAACAGGCCTCCGCCTTCTTGTCCACCATGGTTCCCCGCTCGTCCTTGTCGGTCGAGAAGAGGATCGCGCCTTCGCTCCCGTAGATCCGGACTTTCTCTATCCCTTCCTGTTCCGCGATGGTCTGCATGATCCGGTACGCGTTCTCCTTGCGGTTCACGAGCATGTCGTACTGGATCGACTTCCGGATCGTTTCGCTCAGCTGGGTGGCGTTCTTGAGGATCGTTTCATCGAGGTGCCTTGCCTGGACGTCCAGATAGAGGAAGGTGAAGAATCCGTTGACCGCCAGGGTGGTGATGGCAACGGACAGGATGATCTTGAATTCGATGCTCTTGTACCACCGCACCCCTTTGGGGACGGCCCGCGGGGAGTGCGGCGGCTTCGCCGGAACAGTCTGGTCAGGCCCGCCCGGGGGGGGCGCGGAAGCGTTTCCTCCGGCGAGGGGTGTCCGGTCTGCGTGCATCCTGCGGTATCACTCCGAAAGGTCCGCGCGGCTTCCTTGATCTGCATGCAGTATACACCTCGGGCGGGAGAACACAAGCGGGGCGCTGCCTCAGGAGGGACGGGTCGTGTTCCCTTCCTCCTTCGACCAGTACAACATGTCCAGGATCAGGAGGAAAACGCCGACGGTGATCCCGACGTCGGCCACGTTGAAAGCCGGCCAGTGATGGTGGTGCCAGTGGACGTCGAGGAAGTCCACCACGTATCCGAGCCGGGCGCGGTCGATCAGATTTCCCATCGCCCCCCCCAGGATAAGGCCCAGACCGAAGGGCGCGGGACCCCGGCGCGGATAGAAGTGGATGTAGGCGAGTACTGCCGCCATGGCGAACACCGTGGCTGCGACGAGCAGGGGGTGCACCCACCGGGGGTTGAGGCCGGCCAGGAGCCCGAAGGCGGCGCCGGTGTTGCGGACGTGAACGACGTGGAGGAAGTTGACGAGGACCGCCCTCGCCTCATACAGGTCGAAACGGGACACGATCCAGGCCTTGGACCACTGGTCGGCCAGCGTAAGCCCTCCGGCGGCCAGGACGGGAACGGCGAATTTGCGAAGGCCGTGCAAGGCGCTCTCAGATGCGGATCGTGGCGGCGCACCGGCCGCAGAGCTCGGGGGCGGCCGGTGCGGTTCCGACCTCGGGAGCGTGGTTCCAGCACCGCTCGCATTTTCTCCAGGGGGATTTTTCCACCCGGGCGGCGAGTCCCGGGAAGGCCTGGCTCCGGTAGGCGTCGGGCCCGGAAACTTCGCCGACCGTAAGGCCGGACACGATCAGAACCTCCCGGATCTTCGGGAGATGGCTTTGGAAGAGGTCGGAGAACGGCCCGGGAGAGACGGTGACGAGCGCGTCCTGGTCGCTTCCGATCCGCTTCTCCTTCCTCGCCGTCTCGAGCGGCTGGGCGATCTCGGTTCGAACGGCCAGGATCCGCTCCCACCGATCCGCGATCTCGTCCCCGCCGGGCAGATCCCCGGGCTCCGGCATGTTCGTGAGAAAGACGCTTTCCGGCTTGCCGGGATAGGCGGGGAGAAACCCCCAGGCCTCCTCCGCCGTGAACGAGAGGACGGGGGCGATGAGGGACAGGAGATCGCGGCCGATCGTAAACAGCGAGGACTGCCCGGACCGGCGGGCCGGATCGTCCGCGCGGGAGCAGTAGAGGCGGTCCTTGAGGGCGTTCAGGTAAAAGCTGGACATGTCCACCGAGCAGAAGTTGTTCACCGAGTGGAAGATCGCGTGGAACTCGTAGCATTCGTATGCTTTCCGGACCTTCCCGACGAGCCGATGGAAGAGGAGGAGGGCATACCGGTCCATCTCCTCCATGCGGTCGTACGGGACAAAATCCCGCTCGGGGAGAAAGTCGTTCAGGTTCCCCAGCAGGTAACGGATCGTGTTCCGGATCTTCCGGTATGCCTCTGTCAGGCGGTCGAGGATGTCTTTCGAGATCCGGATGTCGTCCCGGTAGTCTTCGGCGGCCACCCAGAGCCGAAGGATCTCGGCCCCGTGTTTCCGGATGATCTCCTCCGGGGCGACGACGTTCCCCTTCGACTTGTGCATCGCCTCCCCCTTGCCGTCCACGACGAACCCGTGGGTGAGGACGGCACGGTACGGCGCGACGCCCCGCGTTCCGACGGACGCCAGCAGGGTGGAGTGGAACCACCCGCGATGCTGGTCGGAGCCTTCGAGGTAGAGGTCGACCGGCACGCCGAGATTGTCCTTCCCCTCGCATACGCAGGCGTACGAAACGCCGGAATCGAACCAGACGTCGAGGATATCGGTCTCCTTTCCGAAGGCGGACTCCCCGCAGGAGCGGCAGACCGTCCCGGCAGGCAGCAGGTCCGGCACCTCGCGCTGGTACCACGCATCGGCGCCCTCCTTCTCGAAGATCGAGGCGACGTGGTCGATCAGCTTCCGGTCGAGCAGGTGGTGCCCGCACGACTCGCACCGGAAGATGGCGATCGGAACGCCCCAGGCCCGTTGGCGGGAGATGCACCAGTCCGGCCGGTTCGCGATCATCCCCTCGATCCGTTCCTGCCCCCAGGCGGGGATCCATTTCACCATCCGGATCTGGGCGAGGGCATTCTCGCGCAGTCCGGTCCCGTCCATCGAGATGAACCACTGCTTGGTCGCCCGGAAGATGACGGGATGCTTGCACCGCCAGCAGTGCGGGTACGAGTGGGTCATCCGGCCCTCCCGGACCAGCGCTCCGGCCTCGGCGATCTTTTCGTTCACCCGCGGGTTCGCCTCGAACACCTGCATTCCCCCGAAGAACGGGACGTCGGCGGTGAAGCGCCCCTCGTCGTCGAGCGGTGCGTAGACCGGAAGCCCGTACCGGAGGCCCGTCTCGTAGTCGTCCCGCCCGTGTCCGGGAGCGGTATGGACGCATCCGGTACCGGCGTCGAGCGTGACGTAGCCCCCCAGCACAAGGAGGGAGTCGCGCCCGAGAAAGGGATGCCGGCAGCGGAGCCTCTCCAGGTGCCCTGCCCCGAAGGTCGCCAGGCGCGTTACCTTCGGCAAACCCGCTTCGCTCGCGAAACGCTCCGCGAGGCCCTCGGCGACGACGTACGCCTCGCCGTCTGCCTCGATCGCGACGTAAGGATATTCCGGGTGGAGTGCGATCGCGAGATTCGCGGGGATCGTCCAGGGGGTGGTCGTCCAGATGACGAACGACACCTTCCTGCCGGCAAGCGCCGGGTGGATCGATTCCGGTGAATCCGCGAAGGGGAACTTCACGTAGATGGAGGGGGAGGTGTGGTCTGCGTATTCGACCTCGGCCTCCGCGAGGGCCGTCCGGCAGGTCAGGCACCAGTACACGGGCTTGGTCCCCTTGTACACCGCACCGGTCTCCACGAACCGCCCGAACTCCCGCAGGATCCCCGCCTCGTAATCGAACGTCATGGTCCGGTACGGGTTCTCCCAGTCGCCCAGGACCCCGAGCCGCCGGAACTCCTCCCTCTGGATGTCGATGAACTTCGTGGCGTAGTCGCGGCAGAGGCGGCGTTTTTCCGCGGTGGGGATCGACTCCTTCCTGCTTCCCAGGCTCTTGTCCACCTGGTGCTCGATCGGCAGGCCGTGGCAGTCCCAGCCGGGGATGAACTCGGCCCAGGCGCCGGACATCCCGCGATATTTGACAATGATGTCTTTCAGCAGCTTGTTGAGAGCGTGCCCGATGTGGATGTGCCCGTTCGCGTAGGGGGGGCCGTCATGGAGGACGAACTTCGGGTTCCCCCTGCGTCTCTCCACCATCCGGTGGTACAGTTGCTCCGTTTCCCAGCGGGCGAGGATTTCCGGCTCGCGCTGCGTCAGGTTCGCGCGCATCGGGAACCCGGTCTGCGGGAGGTTCAGCGTGGTTTTATAGTCCATCGGATCTCCGCGCGGCTTTGGGTGAAAAAATACCTTTATATCACAACGACGCCGGCCGTGTCCCCCTGCCGGCCGTCCCTTTCCGATGCCTAGCCCGCATTTCCCACCAGCCTCCTGCTGCGGTGGCGGATACGGGCATGCCTACTGCGTTGCGCTCCTTCGTGCTCCTCGACATAGTGTCAACTACGTCTGCGGTGCCCGAAGTTCGCGCGCCTTGTATCCACGCCCGTCTCCACCCCCTCGCGACGGAGCCTGGTAAGAAATGCGGGCGCGCGCGTACTTACCGGAAGAGGTCGTTGAAGAAGTCGATGACGCCGTGCCACCCCTTGCGCACCGAATCCACGATCGGGTGGGAGGGATGAAGCGGGCACGTCTGCCCGGGCACCAGGTCGTCGGGGAACGCCTCCGGAAACGATTCCGGGCAGGCGGATGTCGCCAGGTATCCGGATTCCGGGTCGATTTCGGCGATCGTGATCCCGGGGGGGGGCGCGAAGGCGAATCTCCCCCCGGCCGGATAGACCGATTTCATGAACCTCGTCCAGATCGTAAGCGCTCCCGAGGAGCCGGTAAGCCCCGTCGGATCCCCGGAGTCGCGACCCACCCAGACCACGCATACCAGATCGGGGGTGTACCCCGCGAACCACGAGTCGCGGTAGGCGTCCGTGGTCCCCGTCTTGCCCGCCGCGGGGAAATCGATCCCGGCCAACCGGGCGGCATGGCCCGTCCCGCGGTCGAGGACCCCCTCCAGGGCGTAGGTGACGAGATAGGCCGCCCGGGGGTCCACGGCCTCCTCTTGCATCGGGACCTCCGTCCGCAGGAGACCTCCCTCGCTGTCGGTCACCGCCCGGAGCGTGAAGGGCCGGAACCGGGTGCCGCCGGAGGCGATCGTTGCGTAGGCGTAGGCCAGTTCGACCGGGGTCACCTCGAAGCTCCCGAGGGCAAGGGAGGGAAGGGGGCGGATCGGGCTGGTCACCCCTGCCCCACGGGCCGCGGCGATCACGTCCGGAAGGCCCACGTCGAAGGCGAACCGCACCGTTGCGGTATTCACCGATTCTTCCACCATCCTGCGGATCGAGATCTCCCCGTATTCCTTCCCCTCGAAGTTGGCGGGCGTCCACGTGCCGTCCGAGCCCTTGAAGGAAATCGGCTCCCCCGAGATCCGGCTGGCGAGCGTGATTTTCCCCTTGCCGTTCACCGCCTGCTCCATGGCTGCGAGCAGCACGAACGGCTTGAAGGCACTGCCCGGCTGGCGCCTGGCATCGGCGGCGCGGTTGAACTGGGTCTCCCCGTAGCCGCGCCCCCCCACCATGGCGGTAAGTTCGCCGGTGGCCGGGTCCACGGCGACCAGCGCGGCCTGGAGCGGGTCCTCTTTCTTCCCGGGAAGGGCCTTGCCCCCCCTCAATTCCGCCAGCCCCGCGGCCACGGCCCTTTCCGCCGCTGCCTGGTGGGAGAGATCGAGAGAGGTATAGAAACGGTACCCCGTCCGGGAGAGCCTTTCGGGCCCCAGGGTCTCCTCGGCCGCCCGCTCGATGTAGTCGACGTAGTACTCCGCGATATGCACGGGGACCCGGCGCGGGTTCGTCCGCAGAGGCGTTCGGCGCGCCCTTTGCTCCTCGTTCTTCGTAATCATCCCGAGAGCGGCCATCCGGGAGAGGACCCAGTCCCGGCGGCTCCGCGAGGCGTCCGCCATGCGGAGAGGGGAGTACCGATGGGGGGACCGGATGATCCCCGCAACAAGGGCGGCCTCCTCCAGGGTCAGGTCGCCGACGCTTTTGGAGAAGTAGAAATCCGCCGCATCCTCCACCCCGTATATCCCGCGGGGGCCTTCCTGGCCGAAGTAGATCTTGTTCAGGTATGCCGCGAGGATCTCCTCCTTGGAGAAGCGGAGCTCGATGAGGATCGCGAGCTCGGCTTCCCGGATCTTCCTCCAGAAACTCCGTTTCGGCGTGAGGAAGAAGTTTTTCGCGAGCTGCTGGGTGATGGTGGACCCCCCCTGGACGATCCGCATCCGCCGCAGGTTCTCTCTCAGGGCCCGCGCGACCCCGATGATGTCGATTCCGAAGTGGGTGTAGAAGCGGGAGTCTTCCGCCGCGAGCACCGCATTCCTGAGGTGCATCGGCATGGCCGCGAGAGAGACCAGGCGGCGCGACTCCATCTTCGGCCCGAGGATCCGGGCGATCTCCTCCGGTTCGAGGACCAGTTCGTCGAGAGGGGCGCCGGACGACGTTTCCAGGGTGGCGACGCGCCCCTCCGACAGGCCGATGGCGACCTGGACGGCGGGGCGGGCGACATCTCCCGTCCGGAAGCCCCGGGTGTGGATCGTGACCCGGTTTTGCTCCCCGGACCAGGTACCCGGCTTGTCCGCGGATCCCGGAACCTTCCGGTAGGAAAGGCGGTCCAGTCTGTCCCGGAGTCCCAGATTGTCGACGAGGTCGCCCGGCCGGATGGTCGCCGGCCGCCCGTACAGGATCGACGGGACGTCCCAGGCGTCGCGTGCGAGCCCGGTTCCCACCTTGACGTAGAGGTATGCAACGTGCAGGAGAAAGATCCCCGCGAGCGCCGCAAGGAGGGTGCGACGGCGGAAGAGGGACTTCATGTCCGCACGACGAGGGGTGTGCTCAGATCGTCCTGCCGGCCGCGGCGATGAAGGGAAGCAGCGTTTCCATCAGTGCTCCGAAGTTCTCAAAGGTCAGCGACTGGGGGCCGTCGGACAGGGCTTTCTCCGGCGAAGGATGGACCTCGATCATCAGCCCGTCCGCTCCCGCCGCCACCGATGCGCACGACATCGATGGGACGTATTTGGCATGGCCCGTTCCGTGGGACGGGTCGACGATGACGGGAAGGTGGGTCCGCTCCTTCAGCACGGGGATCGCCGAGAGGTCGAGCGTGTTCCGGGTCGCGTCCTCGAACGTGCGGATCCCCCGCTCGCAGAGGATCAGCCGCCGGCTTCCCTCGGAGAGACAATATTCGGCGCTCATGAGGAACTCGGTGATCGTCGTCATCATTCCCCGCTTGAGAAGGATCGGCAGCTTCGATTTCCCGATCCGTTTAAGCAGGGAGAAGTTCTGGACGTTGCGGGCCCCCACCTGCAGGACGTCGGAGTACCGGGCGACCAGCTCGACGTCCATCGGGTTCATCACCTCGGTTACGACGGGCATTCCGGCGATGTCCCCGGCCTTGCGAAGGATCTTGAGTCCCTTCTCCTCGAGCCCCTGGAATGCGTAAGGGGAGGTGCGGGGCTTGAACGCCCCTCCGCGCAGCACCTGGGCTCCCGCCGCCTTCACCGCTTGCGCCGTCCCGATCATCTGCTGCTCGCTCTCCACGGAGCATGGTCCTGCGATGACGAGGAGTTTCTTCCCCCCCACGGTCACGCCCGGGGCGAGTTTCACCTCCGTGGGCTCGGGTCTCACCTCCCGGCTGGCCAGCTTGTACGGCTTGAGGATCGGGACCACCCGGTCTACGCCGGGGAGGGACTCGAGCGACTGGAGGACGAACTTTCCCCTCTCGTCCCCGATCGCTCCGATGACGTTGCGGGTCTTGCCGTAAATCGTGTGGGGGGTATACCCCAGCTCCTTGATTTTCCCTAATACGGTCCGGGTGTCCTTCTTGAGTGCCCCCGGCTTCATGACGATGATCATGAATATCTCCCTCCCGGTGCTCGTATAGAGGCTTTGGGAATGTAATTATAGTCGGATTGCCCTCTTTATTTCCATAAGGGCGGAGGGTAATCTGAAACCGTATCCCGCAATCCGGCGGGAGAGAAGGAGGGCGAGGGATGAGGAAATCGGCATTGCTGTTTCTCGTGGGTCTGTTGTGCGCGGCGCTGACGTCGACCGTCTGGGCCCAGCGGTACGACCGTTATGAAAAATACGGCGGGCCACCGCCACGGAGGGGAGCCGGCGCACCGCCGCCGCCGCACGCGGTGTATGGACAGACGTACCTCTTCGGTCATCTTGGGCTCTTCGAGCCGAACGACGACTCCGACGGCCTTGAGAACTACGATGCGGGAGGGGCCTTCGACATCGGCATCGGGTCCCGCGTCTCCGCCAACCTGGCGGTCGACGGCACGTTCGGCATACATGCCGCGGATCGGGGTCCGGACGACGTTACGGTGGCGCCCCTGACGGTCGGGGTACGGCTCATTCTCCCCGCCCCGGTGGTCGAGCCCTACATCGGCGGCGGGCTGGGGCTGTACTTCGCCAGCCTCGATGAACCCTCCACGGGGATCAACGACGATGACACGACGATCGGAGGCTATGTCTCCCTGGGCGTGGATGCCTGGCTCAACCCGCGGATAGCGCTGAACTTCGAGGGGAAGTACCATCTTGCCGAGCCCGAGTTCGACGGGGTGGACGTGGATGTGAGCGGATGGACGATCGGCCTCGGGGTGCGGGTATCGTTCTGAAAAGACGAACAAAACCCCCGCCCCCCCCCGCGGTCCTCCTTCTCGGAGGGTCGGGGGCGTACTCCCTGCCGGAAGGGGCGCTGGGTTCCCGACTGGGTACGCGGCGCGTGCGGACCCCGTACGGCTTCTCCAACCCGGTCCACCTGCACGAACGGGAAGGATATCGCTATTTCTTTCTCTCCCGCCACGGGGAGCGCGGATACGACAGGACCGCGCCCTATGTGAATTACCGCGCGAACATCTTTGCGGCCAAAGTCCTCGGTGTCGAGCGGATCATCGCCTGGTCCGGCCCGGGAATCGTTTCGAAAAGGATGCGTCCGGGCGACCTGGCCCTCCCCGACGACCTGCTCGATTTCACGCGGAACCGCCCCTCGACGTTCTTCGAGGGACGGGGAATCGGCTTTATCCGGCAGTTCCCGGTATTCTGCGGGACGGTCAGGAAGTTTCTCCTGGACGCCGGGAAACGCGGGGCGGAAGACCTGCGTCTCCTCGACGGCGGAACGTACGCCTGCACCGAGGGGCCCCGCCTGGAGACGCCTGCCGAGGTGCGGTTCCTTGCGCGGGCGGGGGCGGACATGGTCGGGATGACGCTTTGCCCCGAGGCGTTCCTCGCGCGGGAACTGGAGATATGCTACGCGCCGGTGGCGTACCTCACCAATTACGCGGAAGGCTTGCGGCCGATGCCCTACCGGCGGGGGGTCCTCTTCGAGGGGATGCTGGAGAAGACGGGGAAGGAACGCGTCGAGAGGGCGAGGAACGCCATCCTTCCCCTGGCGCTCGCCGCGGTCCGTGCGCTGGCAGGAAAAGAAAGGGGTTGCCCCTGCGCCGTCTCGATGGAAAGATACCGTCGCGGGGGATTGATCGGTCCCGACTTCCGGACGTGGGTTTCCCGCCCGGGAAGGAGACGGGGATGAAGGTCAAGGAGGAGTACATCCGCCGGATCTGCCGGACCGTCCTCTCCCGCTGGAAGGAGAAGGGGTTGATCCGGCCGAAAGCCGACGACGACATGCTCTTGGCAAAGATGGTCGGCGAGGTGATGGCGGATTTCGGGCGCGAAGAGGAGCTCGACCGGGAGGTTGACAGCATTCTCGAGAAGCACTCCGGGGAGTTGGCGCGCTCGCAGGCCAGTTCCCGCCTCATGTTCCGGAAGATCAAGGAGCGCCTGGCCCGGGAGCGGAATATCGTACTGTGAGGAGGGGCGTATGCGCCTGAGCGAGGACCGTATTTCCCATCTGTCGCACCTCGTGCTCGACCGGCTGTACAAGGACGACATCGCCGATTTCCCCGACGAGTTGCAGGCGCTTCGCGAGGCGAAGAGGATCTTCGGCCATTATGTGCGGGTCGAGGACGAGGTCGACACCTTCGTCCGGCAGAAGATTGCGAAACTCTCCCGCCGTGTCCCCGAAGGAGGGAGGGAGTGGGATATCCTGTACCGGAAATACTTCGAAGAGGAAATGGGGAAGAAAAAGCTGTAACTGTTTACTGGATAAAGGTTTTTCGGTTTTCTCGTTTTCCCTCTTGACATCCTATCCCCCCGGGCAGTATATTTTCTGTTAGCACTCGACTCAGGCGAGTGCTAACCGCCGCAAGGCAACTACCCCATAAGATTCATAAAGGAGGAGGTACCATGAAGGTCAGGCCGTTGCAGGACAGGATTCTGCTCAAGCGCGTCGAGGAGGAGGCGAAGACCAAGGGAGGGATCATCATCCCCGACTCCGCAAAGGAGAAGCCTCAAGAGGGACTCGTGGTGGCGGTGGGCCCCGGCAAGGTGACCGATAGCGGCAACCGTGTGGCTCCCGAGGTCAAGGCGGGGGACCGCGTCCTTTTCGGCAAGTATTCCGGGACAGACATCAAGATCGAGGGAGAAGAGCACCTGATCCTTCGCGAGGACGACGTCCTTGCGGTCATCCAGAAGAAATAACCAGCGAAATTAAGGAACAATAAAAAGGAGGAAGTGGAAGATGGCGAAAGAACTGAAGTTTGACGCGGATGCCCGCGCCGCGATCAAGGTCGGCGTAGATGCCCTGACGGACGCCGTCAAGGTGACGCTCGGACCCCGTGGACGGAACGTGATCATCGAGAAGTCCTTCGGCTCCCCCCTCGTAACCAAGGACGGGGTTACGGTCGCAAAGGAAGTGGAACTGTCTGACAAGTACGAGAACATGGGCGCCCAGATGGTGAAGGAAGTCGCCTCCAAGACGAGCGATGTCGCGGGCGACGGGACAACGACCGCAACCATTCTGGCGCAGGCGATCTACCGGGAGGGCTCGAAGCTCGTGGCCGCCGGATACAACCCGATGGATCTGAAGCGTGGCGTCGAGAAGGCGGTCGAGTCGATCGCGGCGGAGCTCAAGAAGATGTCGAAGCCGACCAAGGACCCGAAGGAGATCGCGCAGGTGGGGACGATCTCGGCCAACAACGACGACACGATCGGCAACATCATCTCCGAGGCGATGTTAAAGGTCGGCAAGGAAGGCGTCATCACCGTCGAGGAGGCCAAGGGGATGGAGACGACCCTCGAGATCGTCGAGGGAATGCAGTTCGATCGCGGCTACCTCTCCCCCTACTTCGTCACCGACCCGGAGCGGATGGAGGTCATCCTCGAGGACCCGTACATCCTGATTCATGAAAAGAAGATCTCCAACATGAAGGACCTGCTGCCCCTCCTCGAGCAGATCGCCCGTTCGGGCAAGCCGCTCATGATCGTGGCGGAAGAGGTCGAGGGGGAGGCGCTGGCCACCCTGGTCGTCAACAAGCTGCGCGGGACACTCCACTGCTGCGCGGTGAAGGCCCCCGGTTTCGGCGATCGCCGGAAGGCGATGCTGGAGGACATCGGGGTTCTGACCGGCGGCAAGTCGATTGCCGAGGAGATGGGGATCAAGCTCGAGGCGGTCCAGCTGACCGATCTCGGCCGGGCCAAGCGGGTCGTCATCGACAAGGACAACACCACGGTCATCGACGGAGCGGGCAAGAAGGCCGACATCGAGGGCCGCGTGAAGCAGATCCGGGCGCAGGTCGAGGAGACCACCTCGGACTACGACAAGGAGAAACTGCAGGAGCGGCTGGCCAAGCTCGTCGGCGGAGTCGCCGTAATCAACGTCGGCGCGGCCACCGAGAGCGAGATGAAGGAGAAGAAGGCGCGCGTCGAGGACGCTCTCCACGCCACCCGCGCGGCGGTGGAGGAGGGGATCGTCGCCGGCGGCGGCGTTGCCTACATCCGGGCGGCCAAGGTGCTGGACGGCATGAAGCTCGATCACGACCAGCAGGCCGGCGTCGATATCGTCCGGAAGGCTCTGTTCGAGCCGGCGAAGCAGATCGCGATCAACGCGGGGCAGGACGGAGGCGTGGTCGTGGACAAGATCAAGACCGGGAAGGGAAACTTCGGTTACAACGCGGCCACCGAGGAGTTCGAGGACCTGATCGTCGCCGGGATCCTCGACCCGACGAAGGTGGCGCGGGTCGCTCTCCAGAACGCGGCGTCGGTCGCCGGGCTCATGATCACCACGGAGTGCGCGATCGTGGATAAGCCGGAAGAGAAGGAGAAGATGCCCCCGATGCCCCCGGGCGGCGGCGGGATGTACTAAAACGTGATTTGAGAAAAAAGGTATAATGAAGTTTGCCATCTAGCAGGGGGGCCGGGTGACCGGCCCCCTTTTTTAAAGGAGAGACGAACGTGCCGATTTACGAGTATCAGTGCCGGAAATGTCACGAGGTGAAGGAAGCGATCCAGAAGTTTCAGGACCGGCCCCTGCGGAAGTGTTCCTCCTGCGGGGGAAAACTCGAGAAGCTGATGTCTCCCGGAGCCTTTGTCCTCAAGGGTACCGGCTGGTATGCGACCGACTACACCAACAAGGGAGCCGGAAACGGGAAGGGTGCCGCCCGCGGGAAGGGCGAGGAGAAGAGGCCGGAGTGCCCCGCGGCCGGCGAGGCCGCTGCGCCGGCCTGCGCAGGGTGCCCGAAGGCCGATTAGATTCCTGTTTTCCAGAGAGGACTTCGGAAATGCCGGCGCAGCTTATCGATGGGAAAGCGATTGGTGCGGCCGTCCGGGCCGAGATCAAGGACAGGGTGGGGGAATTCTCCGAACGGACGGGAATCAAGCCGAATCTTGTGACGGTGCTGGTGGGGGATGACCCGGCTTCCCGGATATACGTCCGGAACAAGGGAAAGGCGTGCCACGAGGCCGGCATGCTCTCCCGACAGATCGATCTGCCCGCCACGCTCCCCGAAGACGATCTTCTCGCCCTTGTCGCCGGACTGAACGCGGATCCCGCAGTCCACGGAATCCTCGTCCAGCTTCCTCTTCCCGGCCATATCGACGAATCCCGCGTAATCGAGGCGATCTCGCCGGACAAGGATGTGGACGGGTTCCACCCCGTGAATGCCGGGCGGCTCCTTTCCGGGGGGCCGTGCTTCGTCCCGTGCACCCCCCTCGGGATCATGAAGATGCTTGACCACGAATCCGTGTCCCTTAAGGGAAAACATGCGGTCGTGGTCGGGAGGAGCAACATTGTCGGCAAGCCCGTTGCGCTGCTCCTGCTCGCGAGGCACGCCACGGTGACCGTCTGCCACTCCCGCACGAAGGATCTCCCCGCCGTGGTGCGATCGGCTGACGTCGTGGTGGCGGCGGTCGGGAAGGCGGAGATGATACGGGGGGACTGGCTTTCGCCCGGTGCCGTGGTGATCGACGTCGGGATCAACCGGCTTCCGGACGGGAGACTGGTCGGGGATGTGGCGTTCGAGGAGGCGAAGGAAGTCGCCGGGAAGATCACCCCGGTGCCGGGCGGGGTCGGCCCGATGACGATCACGATGCTCCTTCACAACACCCTGGAGGCGGCGGCCCGGCAGGTCCGCGGCGGTGTGTCCCCTGCCCGTCCCTGACGACCGCAGATACGCTCGCACCCATATGTGGGCGCGTTCCGAGAACAATAGGGACATCCGTGTGGGGATCACCCACGTGCCGTGCTCTTTCCTGGAGGACGTCGTCTTCGCCGAGCTCCCGCCGCCGGGAACCGACGTTCGGGCAGGCGAGCCGGTCGGATTGGTCGAGTCGTCGCTTGCGGTATGCGAGGTCGTGGCTCCGGTTTCGGGGATCGTAGTCAACGTCAACCCCCTGGTGGAAGGGGCGCCCGAAAAGATCACCGCCGACCCGTTCGAAGGGGGGTGGCTGCTCGAGATCCGTCCATCGGATCCCGCGGAACTGGCCTCCCTCCTGACCGGCCGGGAGTACGAAGGGTCTTTCCCGCGGGAGGAGTAGGCGGCTTCCTACCGGATCTTGAGCGTGTGCATTTCGTAGATGAAGTGGGCGCGAATGCGCAGGTTGGGGATCGTGTAATTCTCGGGGATCGGGTTGTAGGGCGACGCTATGCGGATCGATCCGAGCGCCTCGTCGTCCAGGATCTTGTATCCGGACCCCTGCAGGAGGTGCAGGGATTCCAGTCTCCCGTCCCGCCCGATGATGAAATCGATGGTCAGTTCCCCCTGTATCCCCGCATTCGCGGCATCCTGCGGATACTGCCAGACGAGCTCGATCTTCCGTTTGATGCTGGCGAAATAGGAGATGTACTGGATTTCCGGGGCGTTCAGTGCGGTGAGGCGAGCGCCGCCCCCTCCCTCCTCGGAGATCGCCCCTTCCTCCACGGCTTTCCCGCCCGTTCCCACAGCGCTCCCCGAGGACGTCTCCTCCCCCCGTCCCGTCTGCGGCGTCGCCCTTGCCATGACCATCTGCCCCAAAGAGGGGGTCATCTCCCGGAGGGATTTGGGCGTCGCCGATGGGGGCGGAGGAGGGGTATCCCGGGCGGACTTCGCCTCTTCCGCACGGGCGACCTTGTTTGAGGGCCGCGGGACGGGGAACTCCTTCTCGGGCGGAAGATCGGGGTTAACGGGCAGGTCGGGGACGCGGCCCACGAGTTCCCGAGGGGTGGGAACGCTCGGCTTCTTTTCCCTGGCCGGTTTGGTGGGAGGCGGCGGCGGAGGCTTCGGGCGGGCGCCCTCCACGATTCCCGGCTGGGGGCGGAGAAACTCGGTCGAGCGCGGCAGATCGGCCAGGTCCACGACCATCACGTTCTCGGCTCGATGCGGGGTCCAGCGGATCATCGATGCCAGCACCATGAAGGTCAGGTGGAGCAGGACGGAGAGGACGATGCAGTTTCTCAGCAACCGGTCGCCAGGCATAAATTATTATTATCCGACCATCCTCTTCACTTTTCAATTCCCGGTGCTCCCGCTACCATAATAAGACATTCCCCCAACGAGGAGTGTTCCCATCATACCCCTGAAGGCAACGACCACTTCCTTCCGAACGCCGTATGTCAATTACGTGCTGATCGCCCTGAACTCCGCCGTCTTTTTTTACCAGCTGACCCTGAACGGGCGGATGGCGGAATTCGCATATGCCTACGGAGTCATTCCGTTCCGCTTCGTGCATATATTCCCCCGGGATCCCTGGGAGCTGCTGACGCCCCTGTCGGCCATGTTCCTTCACGGCGGGTGGGGACACCTGCTCGGAAACATGCTCTACCTCTACATTTTCGGGAACAACGTGGAGGACACGCTGGGGCACGGCCGGTTTCTGCTGTTCTATCTGGCGTGCGGCGTCCTCTCCGTCCTAGCCCAGATCGTGTTCCAGTCGAATTCCATGATCCCCAACGTCGGGGCCTCCGGGGCAATTGCGGGCGTGCTCGGGGGGTATTTTCTGCTTTTCCCCCGGGCGCGGATCCTGACGCTGGTGCCGCTGTTCTTCTTTTTCCCCCTGGTGGAGATCCCGGCGTTCTTCTTCCTGGGGATCTGGTTTCTCATGCAGTTTCTCAGCGGCGCGGCGACGATCGGCCAGGGATCCGCCCTCACGGGCGGGGTGGCGTGGTGGGCCCACATCGGCGGATTTCTCGCGGGCATGCTTCTGCTGAAACTGCTCCTGCCGCAAAACGCCGCGCGGAGGACCGCGATCGTCTGATCCACCCGGAAGGCCCGAAAACAAAGGTCTGGCGGGAGGGCGCAGTCGGCAAAAATGCCTTGACACTGCCTGGTCCTTCATCATTCAATGGGATAAAATTTATGACGACGGCGGATATTCCAGTTTCCTTGCATCCTGGGATCAGGAACCTTACCCCAAACCGACAGGAGGGATAGCGATGACAAAGGCGGAACTGGTTGGGTTCATGGCGAAAAAGACCGGCATTGCGAAAGGCAAGGCGGAGGGGGCTCTCAACGCGTTCACCGACGCCGTCACGGGCACCCTGAAGAAGGGGAACAAGCTTTCCCTGACGGGGTTCGGGACGTTCAGCGTCAGCAACCGGAAAGCCAGGATGGGCCGGAACCCGCAGACCGGTGCGCAGATCAGGATCAAGGCGACGAAGGTCCCCAAGTTCACGGCCGGCAAGTCACTCAAGGAAGCGGTCGGCGGAAAGAAAAGATAGAGACGTTCCGACAGCGGTGAATAACGACCCCCGGCCGGCCCCGTGCACGGCCGGGGGTTTTTTTCTGCCGGAGGGAGCATGTTCACGAAGATTCTGCTGCCCACGGACTTCTCCCAATGTTCGGCAGAGGCCGCCGAAGCGGCGAGGTTCCTGGCGGAACGGTTCGGGTCGCTCGTCGTGGTGCTCCACGTGCTCGACGAACCGGCGACTCTCGACCCGATGTCCCGCGGGGAAGTTCCGCTCGAGGCGCTTCGGAGCCGGATGGAGGAATTCGCCCGCGAGAACATGGGTGCGTTTCTCGCGCGCCACTTCTCCGGGTACGGGAACTTTGACACGATGCTCGCCACGGGGATACCATACAGGGAAATTATCGGAAAGGCTCGGGAAGTCGCGGTGGATCTCATCGTGATCGGGACGCATGGCCGCACGGGGGTGGAACACGTGATCTTCGGCAGCACGGCGGAAAAGGTGGTCCGCATGGCCCCCTGCCCCGTCTTGAGCGTCCGACGGGGAGGGAAGCCGTTTGTTCATCCCTGATCTTTTCCCGACGGGAGGAACTTCCTTATGAGCATGATCATGGACGTGCACGGTCGACAGGTGCTGGACTCCCGGGGAAACCCCACCGTGGAAGTCGAAGTGCACCTCGAGTCCGGAGCCGGGGGGCGGGCGATCGTCCCCTCGGGAGCGTCGACCGGTACCCGCGAGGCGGTGGAGCTCCGGGACGGCGACCCGAAGAGGTACCTCGGGAAAGGGGTGGAGAAGGCCGTCCGGAACGTGAACCGGGTGATCGGACCCAAACTCGTCGGCTTTGACGCCACCGAGCAGGCGATCCTCGACGGGATGATGATCGAGCTCGACGGGACGGAGAACAAGAGAAAGCTCGGGGCGAACGCCATCCTCGGAGTCTCCCTGGCCGTCGCGCGGGCGGCGGCGGAAACCTGCGGCCTCCCTCTCTACCAATACCTGGGAGGCGTGGGAGGCCGGACGCTCCCTGTCCCGATGCTGAACATCCTCAACGGCGGCTCCCACGCCGACAACAACGTGGACATCCAGGAGTTCATGGTGATGCCCGTGGGGGCGAAATCGTTCTCCGAGGCGCTCCGGATGGGCGTGGAGACGTTTCACCACCTGAAGAAGGTGCTGAAAGGGAAGGGGCTGAATACCAACGTCGGCGACGAGGGCGGCTTCGCCCCCCTGCTCCGGTCGAACGCCGAGGCGATCGAGGTGATCCTCGAGGCCATCGGGAAGGCGGGATTCAAGGCGGGGAAGGAGATCGGCATCGCGCTGGACGCCGCCGCTTCCGAGTTCTACGAAAAGGGGAAGTATTTCTTCCGGAAATCGGACGGTTCGAAACGGTCCGCCGACGGGATGGTGAAATTCTACGAGGGGCTGTGCCGGCAATACCCCATCCTCTCCATCGAGGACGGATTCGCCGAGGACGACTGGGAAGGATGGAGGCTGTTCACGCAGGCCATGGGGAAGAAGATCCAGATCGTCGGCGACGACGTATTCGTGACCAACCCGAAGATCCTCCGGAAGGGAATCGACCAGGGGATTGCGAACTCCGTCCTCGTCAAGCCGAACCAGATCGGGACCGTCAGCGAAACGATCGATGCCGTGGAGATGGCCAAGCGGGCAGGATGGACGGCTGTCGTATCCCACCGGTCCGGCGAGACGGAGGACAGTACCATCGCCGACTTCTCGGTCGCCCTGAACACGGGGCAGATCAAAACGGGCTCGGCTTCGCGGACCGACCGGCTTGCCAAGTACAACCAGCTGCTGAGGATCGAGGAGGAACTGGGGGCATCCGGGAGGTACGAGGGAAGGGGAGTGTTCTATAATATCTGATATGAAGCAGCGGTTCGTCGCTCTTGTCGTGCTGGACGGGTGGGGGTGCGGGAAAGAGACCGAGGCCAACGCCGTGGCCCTGGCCAACACGCCGTTTTTCGACAGGCTGTGGGCGGAGTTTCCCCGCACGCTCATCCACGCCTCGGAGGAGCGCGTCGGGCTTCCCGCCGGTCAGATGGGAAACTCGGAAGTCGGTCACCTGAACCTGGGCGCGGGCCGGGTAGTCTACCAGGACATCGTCCGTATTTCGAAGTCGATCCGGGACGGTGAGTTCGCGCGGAACCCTGTCATCTGCCATGCGATGGACACGGCCCGGGAAAACGGGAAGGCGCTCCACCTCGTCGGCCTTCTCTCCGACGGCGGCGTTCATTCGCTCCCCGCGCACCTGTACGCCCTTCTCGAAATGGCGAAGGATCGTGGGCTTTCGCGGGTGTTCGTCCACCCCTTCCTCGACGGGCGCGATACCCCGCCGACCAGCGGCCTCCACCACCTTCGCGACCTGCTGGCGAAGATGGAAGAGATCGGCCTGGGAAGGGTGGCGACGGTGGGGGGGCGATATTTCGCGATGGACCGGGACAACCGGTGGGACCGGATCGAACGGGCTTTCCGGGCAATGGTGCGCAGCGATGGGAACGAGAGCTCCGATCCCGTAGCCGCGGTATCCCGGTCGTACGAGGCGGGAAAGACCGACGAATTCATCGAGCCCGTCGTCATACGGCAGGACGGCCGGCCTGTGGGCCCCATTTCCGAGGGGGATTCGGTCCTGTTCTTCAATTTCCGGGCGGACCGCGCCAGACAGCTCACCCGTGCGCTCACGCAGGAGGATTTCGACCGCTTCCCCCGTCCCGAACGCCTTGGTCTGTCGTTCGCCTGCATGACCCCCTACGATGAAACCTTCTCCCTACCGGTCGCGTTTCCGGCGCAGCCCCGGAACAATCTCCTCGCAGATGCCTTCGCCTCGCGGGGAATCCGGAACCTCCGGATCGCGGAGACCGAGAAATACGCGCACGTGACCTACTTCTTCAACGGGGGCGTGGAGAAGGTGTTCCCGGGAGAGACGCGGATCCTCGTTCCGTCCCCCTCGGTCCCGACCTACGACCTGCAGCCGGATATGAGCGCATACGAAGTCGCGGAACGGGCGGTCGCCGAGGTGGGTTCGGGCAGGCACGACGTGCTCATCCTGAACTTCGCGAACGGGGACATGGTGGGGCACACCGGGATCCTGTCCGCGGCGATCCGGGCGATCGAAGCGGTGGATGAGAATCTTCGCCGTGTAGTGGAGACAATATGGGAGGTGGGGGGCGTGGCGCTCGTGACCGCCGACCACGGCAACGCCGAACAGATGGTCGACCCCGATACGGGGAGGCCGCACACGGCCCACACGACCAACCCCGTCCCGCTGATTCTCGCCGATCCGCAGGGAAGGGGGATGACACTTAGAAGCGATCGCGCGCTGGAAGATATCGCCCCCACGATTCTCACGATGCTGGGGATATCCGCGCCGGCCGAGATGACCGGCGAGGACATCCGGCGGGCGGCAAAGGTGGTATAGAGGGATGATGCAGAAATCGATCCTTACCATCAGCAACGAGGCAGGCGTCCGGGACATGCTGGCGAACCTCTTCACCGACGCAGGCTACCGGGTGTCGCTCGCGGGCTCCGGCGCGGAGGCCGTCAAGATCGTGTCCAACTCCGTCCCCGATTTTATCCTGTGCGAGCAATTCCTCCCCGATATCTCCGGGGTGGAGCTGAAGCGGCGCATCCTCCGCCTGTCTCCGAAATCCCGGGTGATCATCCTTTCCTCCTTCACCATCATCCGGAGTTCGGACGACGTCCTGCGGTTCGGGTCCTCCGATTTCATCCTGGACCAGCGCGAGCTCCTGGACCTCCTCGAGGCGGCGGGGGAGGGCAGGGCCCCGGCGGCGCCGCCGGTGACGGACGAGCTTCTGAAGAAGTGCCTCACAGAGACGATCGATGTCCTTGTCGGCCTGCTGGAGATCAACGACCCGTTTTTCGGAGGGAACTCGCACATCACGATGGAGTACGCCCGCACCGTCGCCGAGGAGATGAAGCTGACGAAGGAGATGGTGGACGAGATCGTCGTGGCGTCCCTGCTGCACGACATCGGCAGGGTCGGCATCCGGAACGAGATCCTCACCGGGAAAAAGGAGATTTCCAAGGACGAGTACAACACGGTGAAATCCCATTGCGATAACGGAGCCAAGATCCTCGAGACGATCAACTTCCCGTGGAAGATCAAGCCGATCATCGTGCATCATCACGAGAGGTACGACGGGAAAGGATACCCGGGGGGGCTCAAGGGACGGGAGATTCCGCTGGGAGCGCGGATCCTGTCCGTGGTCGACGCCTACGCGGCGATGACCGCCAACCGGCCGTACCGCAAGAGCCTGCAGAAGGAGGAGGCCATCGAGGAGCTGCACCGGAACGTGGGGACCCAGTTCGACCCGGAGGTAGTCGAAATTTTCACGCGCGTGGTGGAGCAGAAATTCTCCCACCACGGCGTCGGGGCCAAGCCGAGAATCCTCCTGGTCGACGACGAGGTCGATTACCTGACGCTCCTCAAGCTCAGGCTCGTCAACGAGGGGTTCGAGGTTGTCGTCACGGACAGGTCCACCGAGGCCCTGGCACTCATGGAAAGGGAACGACCGGACCTCGTGATCGCCGACGTCGTGATGCCGGAGATGGACGGCATCGCGATGTACCGGAAGATGCGCGAACTCCCCGAGGCCGGGGACACGCCCCTGTTGTTCCTCTCGGGGAAGGATGAGACGAGCAAGAAGGTCGAGGCGCTTCACCTGGGCGCGGAGGATTATCTCATCAAGCCGGTGGAACTGAAGGAGCTTGCCGCACGGATCCGGAACATCATCCGGCGGGACAAGCGGAGGAAGGCGGGGGTCGGGGCCGGACCCAGCCAGGGCGTCATCGGGGATCTCAAGAACCTCGGAGTCCCCGATATCGTCCAGACGCTTCACCTCGGTCTCAAGACCGCATGCGTGGTCCTGAAAGCGGGACTACGCGACGAGGGGCGGATCTACTTCGCGAACGGGCGCATTTCCCATTGCGAAGCCGAAAATCTCACGGGAGAGGAAGCCTTCTACCGGCTGTTGCGTTTGCAGGAGGGAGCGTTCGTGATCACGCACGGACAGACGACCAAGAAGCGGACGATCGACATGGACGAGATGCAGTTGATTCTGGAGGGATTCCGCCGTCTCGACGAGGAGAAAAAGGAAAACGCACCGGGATGACTCTTTTTTCCAGAGAACGAAGGCGAAAGGAGAGGAAACGACGTATGGCGACAGTTGTGTTTACGGTTAAGAGCGGGAAGCAGCCGATTCGGGTGTCGTCCCCCGTAACGGCCACCGCGAAGGATTTTTCCTCTGCGGGGATGTCGGTCGTGACGCCGAAGATCAGCCCGGACGGGATCCATGTGATGTACGATACGCTCATGACCACGCGGAACCGCGTGGACGCGACGATCTTCCCGGAAGGGAAATCGCCGATCCGTGTATCGGGAAAGGTCGTCTGGTTCCGCGTGGCCGAGAAACCGGAGGGGTCCTACATTTTCGGCATGCAGTTCGACGAACCGTCGGAGGACCTGAAGGAGTGGCTCTTCCTCGAGTAGGCCCTTGAGAGCGATCGACGTTCACGCCCACCCCAGCACCCGCCCCTGGTACGAATCGATGCGCCCGTATCTCGATGCGCTCGAGTCCTATTACCGGACGCCCTTCCGCGTTCGCACGGACGAGGAGATGGCCGGGGAGTTCCTCCAGGCCGGCGTGGGCGCGATGATCCTGGCCTGGGATGCGGAAACGACCACGCGGTTGCCGGCGACGACCAACGATTACGTAGCCTCCGTCCGGGACCGGTTTCCGGGGTCGGTTATCGGCGCCTGGGCCTCGGTCGACCCGTGGAAGGGGGAGGAGGCCGTCCGGGAGCTCGAGCGCGCCGTCCGGGACTTGCAGCTCGCGGGGGTGAAGTTCCAGGGGGTCGCCCAGGCGTTCTTCCCGAACGAACGACGGTTCTACCCGCTTTACGAGAAGTGCGTCGAGTTGTCCGTCCCCGTGCAGTTCCACACCGGCACCACCGGCCTGGGGGCGGGGACGCCGGGGGGGATGGGGCTCAAGCTGAAATACACCCAGCCGATCCATCTCGACGATGTCGCGGCCGATTTCCCCGGCCTCACCATCATTGCGTGCCACCCCTCATGGCCGTGGCAGAGCGAGATGATCGCCATTCTCCTCCACAAGGCAAACGTCTACATGGAGACGTCCGGCTGGTCTCCGAAATATTTCACGCCCGAACTGAAGAAGGAAATCGCCGGGCGCCTCCAGGACAAGGTCATGTTCGGGTCGGACTACCCCGTGCTTTCCTACGAGCGGCTCTTCCGGGACTGGGACGCCGAGGGGTACCCGGCCGCCGTCCTCGACAAGGTTTTCCTCGCCAACGCGCGTCGGATCCTCCGGCTCCCTTGAGATTCCCCTCCCGGGTCCACTCCCCGGCTCCGTCCAGCGACCAGGGCCTCCGGCTCGCGGGGGGATTCCCCTCCGCTACGCTCGCGACCTTCGCCCGCTCGCTGCCGGGTCCGCTCGACGCAATATCAGCCTCGCTCCACAGGCCGCTGCGGGGAACCCCCCGCGTCGCGGTCCGGGGAATTTGGTCTTGCCACACGGAAATATTTGTATATACTATTGTTTTCCGTAAAAAGACCTGCCGGGACGTGCGAGAGTGGCGGAATGGCAGACGCGCCGGATTTAGGATCCGGTGGGCAACCGTGAGGGTTCAAATCCCTCCTCTCGCACCATCTGCCCGGGTGTTTTACTCTAATAATCAAGGAGCGGACGACAGGTCATGAAGACGAGCATCGAAACGGTCAGCAGTGTTGAGAAGAGGATACGGGTGGAAATTCCTGCCGACGAGGTGTCCCGGCGCGTCGAGGAGGGATACGCCGAAGTCCGGAAAATGGCACCCCTGCGCGGGTTTCGCAAGGGGAAGGCCCCGATGTCGATGGTCCGGCGGGTCTTCAAGGAATCCGTCGAGGCGGATGTTGTCGAGCATCTGGTCAGGGATTCCCTCAGCGAGGCGGTAAAGGGGAACGACCTGAAGATCCTTTCCCTTCCGAAGATCGACGGAGGAAAGCTCACGGAAGGGCAGGAGTTCGTGTTCACCGCCACCGTGGAAGTTGTCCCCGATCTGAACCCGGAGGGGTACAAGGGAATCCCCGTCGTGAAGGAGAAACGGGAGGTTAAGGACGAGGATGTGGACGCCGCGGTCGATCGTCTGCGGGAGTCCTTCGCCCAGTACCACGCGGTCGAGGGGCGAGGAGCCGGCGGCTCCGATCTCGTGGAGTTCGGGTTCACCGGGACATCGGATGGGCACACGCTCGAGAAAAGCGACTCCGCAAGCGTTGTCCTCGAGGGAGGAGTCCCCTTCGGAAAGGAGTTCGAGTCCCACCTGACCGGGGCCCGGACAGGGGACCGGAAGACGTTCGAGGTGCAGTTCGAGCCCGATTTTCCCAACGAGAAGTACCGCGGGAAGAATGTCCTCTTCGAGGTGAAGGTGAGCGCCGTCCGGGAGAAGAAACTTCCCGATATGGACGATGATTTCGCCAGGAGTTTCGGAGACATAACCGGCCTTTCCGATCTGAAGGAAAAGATGCGGGCGCGCCTGGTCCTGGAGGCGGAGGAGGCGGCGAGGCGCGGCGTGGAGGAGCAGCTCCGGCAGGAGCTGCTGGAGAGGAATTCCTTCGAGGTCCCCATAACGC
>JBAUKK010000058.1:0-3560 GCA_049577645.1 Candidatus Deferrimicrobiaceae bacterium | reverse complement strand
ACAAGGTGGACGCCGACTGGGCCGCCCTCCAGGAGGAGGAGGTGAGCCGCTTCGTCCGCGGCACATTCCTTTCCGACGCCCCCGTCGTGCGGGTTTCCGCGGTGACGGGGGAGGGGCTTCCGGCGCTCACGGAGGCACTCGACGCCATCGCCTCGCGCGCACAGGGGAAGGACACGGGGCTTTTCTTCCGGCTACCCGTCGACCGTTCGTTCTCGATGAAAGGGTTCGGCACGGTGGTGACCGGTACCGTGACCGGGGGAACCGTCCGGTCCGGGGACGAGGTCCAGGTGCTTCCCGGCGGGCCGATCGCCCGCGTCAGGGGTCTGCAGGTGCATGGGGGAACGGCGGAATCCTCCTCGGCGGGAACGCGCACGGCGGTAAATCTCCAGGGCGTGGAAAAGGAGAGCGTGCCCCGCGGGTCGGTCCTGTGCCACCCGGGGACGCTTTCCCCCACGAAGGAGGCCGACGCGTTCGTCGAATACCTCCCGATGGCCCCCCGGCCGATGAAACGCCGCGCCCGGGTCTCGTTCCACTCGGGGACGTCGTCCTCCCTCGCGAAGGTCCTCCTTCTCGGCACATCGGAAATCCCCCCCGGCGGATCGGGGTACGCCCGGATAATCCTCGACGAGGAGATCGTTCTCATGGGGGGGGACCGGTTCATCCTGCGCGGCTTCTCCCCCCTCGAGAACTTCGGGTACACAATCGGGGGAGGGCGGGTGCTGAACCCCTATCCCGCCCGGCGTAAAGGGACCGGAAAGGCGGTCCCGCAGGCGCTTTCCGACTTGCGGTCCCCCGAGGCGTCCGACCGGGTCCTGGCCGCCCTGCAGGATGCCGGGCGTAGCGGGCTCGGGGCTAAAGAGGCCGCCGTCATCGCAGGGGTAGGACTTCCCGCGGCGCAGGCCGAAACCGGGCGCCTGGCTTCTTTCGGGAAGATCCGGGCGGATGCCGCGGGAAGCCGGTACTGGCACGCCGCTTCGGTGGAGGAGACGGGGGGGGAGGGGATCCGCGCCCTGACCGTGCTCCACGACCGGTTCCCGGACCGGGAAGGATTTCCCCGCGAGGAGATCGCGGCCCAGGTGCCCGGCGGGGCCGACCCGGAACTTGTCGCGCTCGCGCTCGCCGCCCGCCCCGACGCGGGGAAGGCAGGGGATTTCTTCTTCCTGCCCGCAAAGAGGCCGCGGTCCGTGGAACTGTCGTCGCCCCTTGCCCAATCCATCGCCGCGAAAGTGCGGGAGACGGGGTTGTCCGCCCTCTCCCGGGCGGAACTGGGAGACCTTCTGCGTCCGACTGATCGGAAGGAGTTCGAAAAGACCCTGGATGCGCTCGTCAAGGGGGGCGCCGTCCTGCGCGTGAAGGAGCTTTTCTTCGACCTCGGCGCTACCGGCGCATTGAAGGAGAAGCTCGTCTCCCATCTGGAGCGGAAGGGGGAGATCACCGTGCCGGAGTTCAAGGACCTGGCCGGCGGCCTCTCCCGGAAGTATGTCATCCCGCTCCTCGAACACTTCGACATGTCCAAGGTGACGCTGCGGATTGGCGACAAGCGGGTGTTGCGCAAGGGGAAATAACAAAAGAAGGGGAGGGGCTTCAGCTTCTGTTGCCGGACGGAGAACGGCCGGCAGGACGTTCCTCTCGGAACTGCCAGAGAATCGCCAGGGATATCCCCGCCCCGAATCCCGCGAGGTTCCCGGCCAGCGAAAGGGGCGCGGGGTTTATAATCTCCACGAACGGGCCGGGTCCGATCAGGAAGACGGCCGCCACCCACGCACAGGCAAAGAGATATGCCGGAACGGTAGTCACTTTTCCCAAACCGTACATCTCGATGGGAACGTCGGGGAAAAAGACGAGATAGGCGCCCAGGACCCCCGCGACCGCGCCCGCCGACCCGAGGGCCGCATACCCGCCCGGCTTTCCCCAGAGCATGTGGGCCATCCCCGCGAAGGCGCCGCACGACAGATACAGAAGAAGAAACGGAAGCCACCCCATCCGGTCCTCCACGTTGTCGCCCAGGATGAACAGAAAAAGTGCGCCGGTCAGAAGCGGCACCAGCCCGGCGTGCAGGAACGGATAGATCAGGAGGGTAGTAAAGGAGGCGCTCCGGATTCCCGACCCCGACGGAAGGCCGGGAAGGCCTCCGGGCAGCGTAACGGTCGCGTCCGCGATCCCGGCAAGTATGTAAACGCCCAGAGAGAGCGCGATCAGCAGGGAGGTGACGAGGGGGAACGAGAAGACGGCCGGCCCATCGTCTGCGAGGGGGACGATGAACGGAAAGGGGATCGGCATATCCGACGTGCCCATGTCAGGCCCGTGCCTGCGCTCCATCCGGCGCTTCATCGCCCCCGCGAGAGACTCCCCGAGGGCCGCGAACTTCCTGGCGTGCTCGCGGGTGATCCGGAACCGTTCGACAAGGGCGGCAGCGGACCGGCGCGGCGCGAGATATCCCCGGCACTCCCGGCAGCGGATAACGGGGACCCCCGTCATCTGGAAATCGATCGCCCCCACGGCCCCTCCGCATCGCGGGCAGGAAAGCGACATCGCCTGCCGGTGCATCCTGCGGAGCAGCCCTCCCGGAGGATCCTGCGGCGTCTCCTCTCCGGGCTCGACCGCCAGGTGCCCTTCCGTGAGCTCGCGGATCTCTCCGTAGTCGAACCAGAGGGCTCCGCAGGCAAGGCACCGGTCGATCTCCTTGTCCCCCGCCTTCACCCGTCGCATGGAGGAAATTCTGCAAATGGGACAGTCCATCCGCCCCAGTATATCCGGCCCCCGGGATCAGGGGGAGTCTTCGCCTTCTATTCCCCGGTGCTATATTTGACGAGGGCGCCGCACGGATCCGGGCGGCCCCGGGGGTCGGGGACCATTGGTTGTCTCAGGCGGCGCGGGAGGCGTAATTGGACGTACTGCGCGTGATCCTTGCGTGGACGGCGTTTGCGGTTTTTCACAGCCTGACCGTTTCGGACAGGTATGAAGGCCTTGCCCGCCGGTCGATGGGGGAGCATGCGTTCGCCGCGTATCACCGTCTTCTCCTCACCGCGTACTCCTTCGCCGCATTCATCCTGCTCGTCCTGTATCTGCGGACCGTACCGGACCATCCCCTCTACCGTCTGGAAGGTGGAGTGCGTCTTCTGTTCCACGCCGTACAGGCCTGCGCCTTCGCCCTGCTTTTCTGGACGCCCTGGGACATAAGGGAGTTCCTCGGCATCCGCCAGTGGAGGCGGCACCGGAAGGGGGAACCGCCGGAACCGGGCCGGAACGATCGCCTCTTCACGCACAAGGCGTACGGGGTCGTCCGCCATCCCCTCTATCTCGGCATCTCCGTGGTCCTGGCCTTCCGCCCCGTGCAGAGCCGCAACACCTTCGTCTCCGCGGTAATGATCATTCTCTATTTCTATGTCGGCACATTCTTCGAAGAGCGCCGCCTGGTGCGCATCTTCGGGGAGGAGTACCGTAAGTACCGGAAGCGCGTCCCCCGGTTCCTGCCGTTCCGATGGTACCGGAAAGGGGTTGCGTAAACCCCGGCAAGCGAAAGACGACGAATCCCCCTGTCGATCGGGGGTATCCAAAAC
>JBAUKK010000057.1:0-10562 GCA_049577645.1 Candidatus Deferrimicrobiaceae bacterium | reverse complement strand
CCGTTCCGTTACGATCCTGGCGCTCTCGTGGCGTCCCTCTTCGATCTCCCAGATCGAAATCACGGGGAAGAAGCGCGCGAAGGTCATGTACCCCAGGATGAACACCGAGATTCCCCCGATAAACAGCATCCATTCCGTGTGGCTGGGGATGTAGATCCCCGTCGGGTACGGCAACCGCGGGTTGGCCAGGGACGGGACGACGATGATCAGCCGCTCCATCCACATGCCGATGACCACCGAGATGGATGCGATCAGGATCCCCGGGATCGTCCGGGTCTTCCGGTTGCAGAGGATGGCGACCGGGAGCGCGAAGTTGCAGATGATCATCGCCCAGAAGTAGGGCGCGAAATCGCCCGAGAATTTGTACCAGAACACCCGCATCTCGTTGGGTTCGTGGCCGTAATACCCGGTGAGGTATTCCGAAAAAGTAAAGTAGAACCAGATAATCGACATGATCAGCAACAGGATGCTCAAGTAGTTGAAATGGATGTGCTTCAGGTACCCTTCCAGGTGGAAGACCTTGCGGAAGACGATCATCAGCACCAGGATCGCGGCGATTCCGGAGAAGATCGCCCCGACCACGAAGTAGGGGCCGAAAATGGTGCTGTGCCAGCCCGGCTGCACGGTCATGGCGAAGATGTAGGAGATGATCGTGTGGACCGAGACCGCGATGGGGATCACCATGACCATCAGGATGTTCATCGCCCGGTCGAGCACCTTGTGCTGTCGTTCGGTTCCCTGCCAGCCCCAGGAAAGAAATTCGTACAGCCATCGCGGTTTCACTCCGCGATCCCGAAGAATCGCGATGTCCGGGATCATGGGAATGTAGAGGTAGATCGTGCTGGCGGTGAAATACGCCGTGATGCTGGCGACGTCCCAGAGCAGGGGAGATTGGAGACGGCCGTTGGAAAAGAGATGCAACATCCTGTCGGGTCGGCCCAGGTCGATGATGGGATGCAATCCCCCGATCGCGAGGACGATGGCGGTGATGACCTCCGCCATGCGGGTGATCGGGCGTCGCCACTCGGCCTTGGACAGACGGAGAATGGCGGAGATCAGCGTGCCGGCGTGGCTGATCCCGATGAAGAACACGAAATTGATGATGTAAAAACCCCAAGTGACGGGTTGCGCCATCCCCGTGACGCCCAGTCCGAACCAGAGCTGCCGAAAATACACGAATCCGGTGTAGGAAATGATGACCAGGAGGCAGCCCACGATATAGTAGAAACTTTTCCCGGGATTCTCTATGGGCCGCAGCAGCGCAGCCTCCGGATGGGGCTTCATGGGACTCGTTCCCATTTAATCCACCTCTTTCAGATAGATGACTTTCGGCTCCGTTCCCAGATCTTCCAGCAGCTTCTCTGCGCGGGGGCTGTGGGAGAGGTGGGTCACCTGGTGGGTGGTGTTTTCCAGGTCGCCGAAGACGATCGCCCCGGTGGGGCAGCTATCCGCACAGGCAGGCTGAAAGTCTCCTTCCCGCAAGTCGCGTGCTTCGAATTTTGCCTGTTCCTTGGCTTTCTGGAGACGATGAATGCAGAAGGTGCACTTCTCCACCACGCCTACGGGGCGGACCGAAACATCCGGGTTTGCGGTCTGGCGGATTCCGGGTGACCATTCCGGCTTGTACCAGTTGAACGATTTGACCGTGTAGGGGCAGGCGGCCATGCAGTAGCGGCACCCGATGCACTGGGGGTAGATCTGCGCCACGATCCCTTCCTCGTTGATGTAGGTAGCGCGCACCGGGCAGACTCTTGTGCAGGGGGGGTGATCGCAGTGCATGCAGGGCCGGGGGATCTGCCGCACCCGGAGCCGGGGGTATTTCCCCTCGTAGATGGTGAGCATGTCCATCCAGAGCATGGTCCGGCCCATCTCCGATTCCTTCTGCTCCACGATGGCCACGTTGTTTTCCATCTTGCAGGCGGCTGCGCATTCCCCGCACCCGGTGCATTTCTGCAGATCGATCACCATCCCCCACTTCATCGGCGAGACTCCTTATCGGTTGATCTTCTCCACGCGGACGAGAGTCGAGTTCCACGAGTTGCGCCCGCTGAGCGGGTCCGCGCGGTGATCGAGCAACGCGATCGGGTTTGCCCCGATCTTCTTGGCATACCTTCCCGATTCCGTATGTCCCTGGCCGAACGGAACGGACAGGATTTCCGTCGAGACCGTCGGGACGATCTTCACAGGAAGGGTCATCTGGCCTTTTTCGGAAACCACCCGGATCAGGTCCCCGTCCCGAAGCGCAAGTCGTTTCGCCCTCTCCGGGTGCATCTCCGCCCAGGTTTGCCAGTACCGGCGGGAATGGAGTCCGAACATCTCCTGCAGGAGGGGCTGGCTCGCACCGTCGCCGGACATGTTCATGAGCGAGGTAAAGGGGACCAGGAAAAAGGAGTTCGGGCCACCGGGTCTCCGGATCCCTTCTTCGAGCCACAGGTTGGGCGTCTTGTCTTTTGTATCGCCATCTCGCTCCGGTCGAGGCACCGGGGACTCCTTCAACAGGGCCGTCAGGCGGGAGGTGGTCGGAAAGAGAAACTTCTTTTTCCTCTTCCAGTCCACCGCAGGGTATTCCTCCGGATCCCACCATCCCCCCTTTTCCTGGAGCAGACGCCAGAAGTCCGCGAAAGCCGGGTAGCTGTACACCTGCCAGCCCCGCTTGTGCAAATCCTCCAGGAACTCCAGCAGGAACTCCAGGGAAACCACCTCGAAGTATGGCGTTCCCTTTCCCGATGCGAAGATCTCCTTCATCCGTGCCTGGACGTACTCTTCATACGAATTTCCGCTGCTTCCCGGGAGCAGGTCGATGCCCGCCTCCCTTCCGAGGCTAAGAAGTATGTCCCCGAGGGGGCGCGCGCCCGACATCGGGGGGACGATCGGCTGCTGCAGGCCCAGCTGGGAGAAGGGAAGATTATGGGGCGCCAGCGTGAGGTCCCACTGCTCCAGGTACGTGGTCACCGGCAGCACGAGATCGGCATAGGGAGAGGTGTCGTCGATCAGCGTGGCGAACTGGACAACGAGTGGGATCCGGGAGAGCCAATCTCTCCAAGCCTTCTGATTCGACGCCTGGAATACCGGATTGACATGAGCGATAAGAAGCGTTTCCAGGTCGGGTATTTTGCCGGCTTCGGCAAGCGCGGGCAGATTCTCCGCCATCCAGGAGGCGGGCAGGTCGGAACCGAGGCCGTACTCCGGTTTGCGGGAAAAAGCGCCCGACCGGGGGCTGAAAGCGGAAACGGGAAACGGGTCCCAGGGAACCGGCGCCGGATCGCGCCACAACCCTTCCGCGGTGAAACTGCCGGACAGGGCGTTTAGACTTGCCACTCCCCACTGGGTGAAAAGCTCCATTTCGCTGGAGGCCATGGTCCCCCCGGCCAGAGCCAGGGGCGCCTTCGCGGAGCCGAATTCCCGGGCCAGCCGGAGGATGGTCTGTGCCGGGACTCCGGTGACCTCCGAAACCCGGTCGGGGGAGTAGTCCCGGGTGACCAGGGTCTGGAAATCATCGCTTCCTTTTCGGAAATCCTGCGTGTGGCGGCTAATGAAGTCCCGGTCGTATATATTGTCCCGCAGGATCACGTACGTAAGCCCCAGGGCGAGGACCCCCATGCTTCCCGGTCGGATCTGCACCCACTCTGTGGCGTTCCTGCCGGCCTGGGACATGCGCGCACCCACATGCACCATCTTCAGGCCCGTGCGTGCCCGCATCTCTTTCAATCCCCCGTAGATACGGTTGAAGTATACGGGGGACAGAGGCTCCTCCAGGAGATTCGTTCCGAAAGTGATCATGTAATCCGTCTTCTTCAGGTCGAAGGCAAAGGGGGGAAATTCCAAGCCCCCCTGCCAGAACCCCAGCTCGTTGACGCTGGGTGTGCGCCAGGGAAAGAAGTGGGAAGACCCCGACCGGGAGGCGAATTCCCCCGCAAGTTGCGTGAGCAGCGTGTTTCGGTCCCCCATCAGGAACCCGAACGGGCCGGGTGGTTTTCCCTTTCCCGGTTTCCCGAGAGCCCGGGAGATCTGCTCCAGGGCGTCGACCCAGGAAACAGGCTCCCACCCGCGCTCCCCCTTCTTCCCCTTGCGCCGCATGGGCGTAGCGATCCGGTCGGGATGGTAGAGGAGTTCGAGCCCCGCCTCTCCCATCGGGCAAGTGAACCCGTTGTTCACCGGGGCGATCGGGTTGCCGAGAATCCGGACCGGAATATCGTCGATCAGCCTAACGCGAATGCCGCATCCCGCCGGGCATTGTCCGCAGGTGGACACGTTCCACGTTTCGAGGCGGGGGCCGGATCGCAGTTTTTCCCTCCACTCGTCCGGTATCGCCCAGATCCGGGAGACTCCCCCCGCGAGAGCGCCCGTTGCTCCCAACAATTGAAGAAATACGCGACGCGAGATTTTCACATTCCGCTCCTGTACACTAGCGATGGCATGCCGCGCAATCGGTGGTTACTTGTTTCTTTTCGTGACACCGGATGCAAAGCTCCATTTTAATTGGGATATGCGGCTTTGAAAATGGAAGGGTCATATTATTTACGTCGCCGTGGCAATCCTGGCAGGCGATCTTTCCCAACGACACATGTCGCCTGTGCGAGAAATAGGCATGGTCGGGCACTCGATGTACTTGAATCCATGGGATCGGTTGATTTTTCTTGATGTAGGCAACCAGTTTCTCCTCTTCTTTGCTGTCCGTCATCGCTTCTTCATGGCAGTTCTTGCAAAATTGGATATTGGGAATAGAGGCTTTTTGATGGGTTTGTACCAGGGCGTGACAGTCGAAACAGGTAAGTCCTGCTTCTTCTATATGCTTCTTGTGATTATATGCGATGGGTTGAGTAACGCTTGTCGAATCCGAACACCCGCTGATAAAGAGCAGGAAAAATGCAGGGATGGCAAATAGCTTCCAATGGTTCATCGCACCTCCGCTGGTATCGGAGTTGATTCCGGCGTGCCGTATGAAGCGTCAGCGCAACCTTACATTTCGAGATACAGTTTTTTACCTTTTTGCCGATGCTCGTGTCAAGAACCATTGTTGAACACAGGGGGGAATCGACCTGGATGAAAATGCGTTTCGGGGCGGTCGGGATGCGCGGAGGAGATTACATCAAATTTGAAATCATTTTACGCAGTTGACAACGATCGATTCCTCAGATACGCTTCTTCCCATTTTGTGGGAGGGGGGACGGAAACTCCGCAAGGAGAGGGGGTTATCGATGCCTTCCCCGTTCCTTCGAAACCGTGATTTATCGAATGGATACGAATAAGGACAGGCATTGGCTCTGCCGGACGGAACGTCCCTCGCCACGTTGGTAAGGAGGATCGCCTCGGCGATGAAAAAACCTTTTTCGAAGATGCCCGAAGCCCTGGCAAGGCTCTTGATTGTCTTCGCCGCCGTGATCGGTCTGACGATCGTCGTCGTGAAGTTCGTCATCCCTCCGCGGTTCAAGGACACCGGGATCCAGTGGGCGAACACGATCCAGAAAGAGCGCGTCAAGCCGGTGCGGTACGCCGGCGCAGTTGCCTGCACGGAGTGCCATGACGAGATCGTCGCGGAAAAGAAGAAGGGATATCATCGCGACCTGTCGTGCGAAACGTGCCACGGCCCCGCGAAAGCCCACACGGAGGATCCGGACAACATTAAGCCGCCTGCGCCCCGGGACAGGAAGTTCTGTCCCGTATGCCATACCTTCAACCCCTCGCGCCCGATGGGGTTCCCCATGATCAATCCGGTGGCCCACAACCCGATGAAGGCGTGCTTCACCTGCCACAATCCGCACGACCCGAAACCGCCGACGGTTCCGCGGGAGTGCTCGGCATGCCACGGCGAGATCGCGAGGACGCTCTCGGTATCCCACCACGTCCAGCTCGAGTGCACCACGTGCCACAACGCACCGGGCCGGCACCGGGTTGCCCCGAGGGTCGTAAAACCCTCCAAGCCTGCCAGCCGGGACTTCTGCGGGAAATGCCACGGGCAGAAATCGTCCTACAAGAGCGCCCCGAAGATCGACCTGGCCACGCACGGGGAGAAATACGTCTGCTGGCAATGCCATTACCCCCACCTGCCGGAGGTGGAATGATGGACCGTCGATCGTTCCTCAGGAAACTTCTATCCTCCCTCGCCTTGTCGGGCGGCGTTCTGGGCGGTTTCCTCCGGATCCTCCCGGCGCGGGCTCTGGAGACGGCGGAACCCGCCAAAACGCTGTGGGGGTTCGGCGTCTCGGTGGACAAGTGCATCGGATGCGCGCGCTGCGTCGTGGCGTGCAAGACGGAGAACAACGTCCCGAAGGAGCCGTTCTTCTACCGGACCTGGGTGGAGCGGTACATGATCCCGAGGACAGGGGACGCGGAGGTTACCAACATCCACATGGGGCTGTCCCCGGACGCGGAGGTGCCCTCGAAGCCCATCTTCCGGAGTTTCTTCGTTCCCAAGCTCTGCAACCAGTGCGCCCATCCCCCCTGCGTCCAAGTCTGCCCCGTGGGCGCCACGTTCTCCACGGAGGACGGCGTGGTGCTCGTGAACGAAAAGACGTGCATCGGATGCCGGTATTGCATCCAGGCGTGCCCCTACGGGGCGAGATACCTCCACCCGGCGACGAGCACGGCGGACAAGTGCACGTTCTGCTACCACCGCCTCAACCGTGATCTGCTCCCCGCCTGCGTCGAGGTCTGCCCGACCCAGGCCCGGGTCATCGGGGACCTGAACAGCGCGGCCAGCCCGATGACGCGGTTCAGGCGGATGAACAAGATCTTCGTCCTCAAGCCGAACCTCAACACCGAGCCGAAGGTTCTCTACGCCAATATGGACGGAGAAGTGCGATGAACCCGGCCATGATCGAAAAGCTGCGCGAGCTTATCCCGCAGGTCACGGGGTACATCTATCCCAACGAGATCGAGGTCCACTGGGGCCTTCTCATCGTCGTCTATCCGTACATCACCGGGATCGTCGCGGGGGCGTTCATCCTCGCCTCCCTCGTCAAGGTCTTCAACGTGAAGGAGGTCCAGCCCCTTTACCGGCTCGCCCTCCTCACGGCGCTCGCCTTTCTCCTCGTGGCGCCGCTGGCGCTGGTGTCGCACCTCGGGCACCCGTTCCGCGCCTACGAGATCTTCCTGACCCCGCAGACGAGCTCCGCGATGGCGATGTTCGGCTTCGTCTACGCCTGGTACCTCATGGTGGTCCTCCTGGTCGAGATCTGGTTCGACTACCGGAAGGACATGATCGTCTGGGCGCAGGAGGAGACGGGGCTGATGAGACACATCCACCGGGTCCTCTCCCTGTTCTCGAAGGACGTAAGCGAAAAGGCGCTTCGGTTCGACAACAAGGCGCTCAAGGTCATCACCATCGTCGGAATCCCCTCGGCGTTCCTCCTCCACGGATACGTCGGCTTCATCTTCGGGTCGATCAAGGCGAACCCGTGGTGGAGCTCCGTCCTCATGCCGATCGTCTTCCTGTTCTCCGCGATCGTCTCCGGGATCGCGCTTGTGATCCTCCTCTACATGGTCATCTACCCCATGATGGGGGGGAAGATCGACATGAAGTGCGTCGATAAGGGGATGTCCTTCCTCTTCTATGCCGTCATCGTCGACTTCTCCCTGGAGTTCGTCGACTTCATCCACCGGATCTACCAGAGCGAGGAGGAGATCAAGATCCTCGGCGAACTGGTCATGAACAAGATTTTCTTCAGCCTGGTCATCGTCCAGGTTCTCATGGGGATGCTCTTTCCCCTGGCGATCCTCTCCGCCATCAAGATCTTCCGGCGGTGGCGCGAGAGCGAGGAGCTCCGCAAGATGCTCTACTTCGTCTCCCTGATCCTGATCCAGGGGGGCGTGTTCGCCACCCGATGGAACGTCGTGATCGGCGGGCAGATGTTCTCCAAGAGCTTCCGGGGGCTGACCACGTACAAGATGGAGTTCGGGGGGCTCGAGGGGCTTCTGTACACCCTCGGACTGCTCGCGCTGCCCCTCATCATCCTCACGGTCTTCCTGAAAGTCCTCCCGGCGTGGAAGGAATTTGCGAAGGCTCCCCGGGGGACGGAGGCGTAACCCAACCGATCACCGGGGACCCTGGCTCGCCGGCCTCCAGAGGTCAATTCCCACAGATCCCGGCATTCGAGGGCCGCTGCATCCGCTCCGGCTTCGTTGCTCGCCCTCACCGTACCGCAGCGGGTACGCCTCGGTCGGGCGCCTCGCCGGACGCGGCGCATCGACCCTCTCGGTGCACGGCCTCTTTAGGAACGGACCTCTGGAGGCCGGGGATTCCCGCTCCGGAGATCCCCTGCGGCGGTTGCCTCCCCCATGCGTCCCTTGCGACAGGCGATGGCAGAGGCACCGGGGACCCGCAGGCGATGCGGGGGGTTCCACGAAGCGGCCTGTGGAGTGAGAATGGGTAACCCCGCCAAGCGAGGTCCGATCCGGCGAGCGGAACCGGCAGCGAGCGGGCGCGAGGTCGCGAGCGTAGCTGAGGGGAAGCCCCCCGCAAGCCAGGGTCCCCGGTGGACCCGGCGAATGTGCCATGCGGCGCCATCCCGGTGCATCCCCTGCACCGGGACGCTATTCCATCCGGCGGAGTTCCGGGAATTTCCGGAGAACGAGCAGGCTCGCCGCTAGGCTTCCGCCCGCCATGATCATGAGCGCTACGGTGGCGGATGAGGCCTCGGCGATCATACCCACCACGAGACCTCCGACACGCAGCAGCCCGAGGAACAGGGATACGTAGATGGCCAGGACCCTGCCGCGCAAGTGATCGGGGACGAGCGACTGGAGCAGGGAGTTCGCCGGGGCGTTCTGTATGACGAACGCGAACCCGATGGCTGCCAGGAGGATGAGCGAGACCGGGTAGTGGCGGGACAGCGAGAATGCGAACAGGAGGAGGGGAAAGGAGAGGCTCCCCGCGGCGAGCAACGCCCCCTTCCGGCGCACGGCCCCGCCCGAGGCGGCGTAGAGCGATCCCAGCACCGCCCCAACGCCCGCGGCGGACATCAGCCCCCCGTAGATCCCCGCCCCTCCCCCCAGCACCTCCTTGGCGAAGATCGGGACGAGGACGTAATAGGGCATCGCCAGGAATGCCGACAGGGAAACGAGGAGGACGATGGACCCCGGGGCCCGGTTCCGCGCGATGTACCGGACCCCTCCCCACAAATCCTCCCCCGTTTTCTCATCCGGTTGCGCCCGGCGGATGAGCGCGGCGTCCATCAGAAAAAGCGCGCCCAGCACCGCGAGGAAACTCGCCCCGTTCAGAAAGAAGGCGCCGGAAACGCCGAGCGTGGCCACGAGGATCCCGGCCACCGCCGGGCCGATCACGCGGGCGCCGTGGAACGTGCCGGAGTTGAGCGCGATGGCGTTGGCGAGGTCCTCCCTCCCCACCAGTTCGATGACGAAGGCCTGCCGCGCGGGGACGTCGATCGCCTGGACCGCGCCCAGCAGGAACGCCAGCCCGATCACGTGCCAGAGCCGGACCGTGCCGGTTGCGCACAGGATGGCGAGGACGAAGGCGAGGGCCATCATCGCGGCCTGCGTAAGAAAAATGATACGACGCTTGGAGAACCGATCGGCGATCGCTCCCGCGTGCAGGGTGAGGGGGACCAGGGGGACAGCCCCGACGAAGTTCACCAGTCCCAGGTCCCACGCCGATCCGGTGAGCTGGTACACCAGCCAGTTCTGTGCGATCGTCTGCATCCACGTTCCCACGAGGGAGGTGAGTTGCCCGAAGAACCAGAGACGGAAGTTGCGGTGGCGCAGCGCCTGGAAAGTGGAGTAGTGCGCCGGCTGGATCTCCGGCGGCAGGACCGTTCTCATCGGCACGGCCGGTGGGGCATTCAGCTTCCGGGCCGCAGGTAGAGGGTCCCCAGCGGGGGGAGCGTGAGAGGGACCGAAAAGGGTCGGCCCATCCACGGTACGGCTTCCGCCTCGACCCCTCCGCCGTTGCCCACGTTGCTGCCGCCGTACGCGGCGTTGTCGCTGTTGATCACCTCGCGGTAAAACCCCGGACCGGGCACGCCGATCCGGTACGCCTCACGCACCACGGGGGTGAAGTTGAAGGCGCAGACGAGAACGTCGGCGGGGTCCTTCCCCCTGCGCAGGAAGGAGATGACGCTGCTGTCCACGTCCCGGAAATCGATCCACTCGAACCCCTCCGGGCGGAAGTCGATCTCGTGAAGGGGGGGGCAGGACCGGTAGAAGCCGTTCAGGTCCCGCAGGAATCGCTGGATCCCCCGGTGAAAGTCCCATCGCAGGAGGTCCCACGGCAGGGATCGGTCGTGGTTCCACTCTTCCCACTGCCCGAGCTCGCACCCCATGAAGAGGAGCTTCTTCCCCGGGTGCGCGTACATGTAGCCATACAGGAGACGGAGGTTTGCGAACTTCTCCCAGAGGTCGGCCTCCGGCATCTTGTCCAGCATCGCGCGTTTCATGTGGACGACCTCGTCATGGGAGAAGGGCAGGACGAAGTTCTCGTGGAACGCGTAGAGGAGCGCGAAGGTGAGGGTTCCGAAGTGGTACTTCCGGTGAACCGGAGCTTCCTTGATGAATTCCAGCATGTCGTGCATCCACCCCATGTTCCACTTGAGGGTGAACCCCAGGCC
>JBAUKK010000056.1:0-5732 GCA_049577645.1 Candidatus Deferrimicrobiaceae bacterium | reverse complement strand
TCACGCTCAAGATCGCCTCCCCGGGGATACCCGATTTCTACCAGGGGGCGGAGCTGTGGGATTTGCGGCTTGTCGACCCGGATAACCGCGGCCCCGTCGATTTCCCCCTCCGAATCCGGCTGCTCGCGGAGCTGGTGAACCGGGAACGCCAGGGGCTCATCCCTCTGGCCGGAGAGCTCCTGCCTGCCTGGAAGGACGGTCGAATCAAGCTCTTCGTTACCCACCGGGCGCTGAACTTCCGGCGGGAGCGGCGGGATCTGTTTCTCTCCGGGGCCTACCAGCCTCTTTCGGCGTCCGGGGGAAAAAAGGAGCATGTCCTCGCATTTGCGAGGAAATACGAAACCCACTGGGCGGTCGCAGCCGTTCCCCGTCTTGTCACGCGCCTTTCGCCCCCCAACGCGTTTCCTCTCGGGAAGGAAGTGTGGGGGGCAGGAAGCGGTCTCCTCCTCCCGGAGGGGGCGCCGGACCGGTGGCGCAACGCCTTCACGGGAGAGGAAATCCGCGTCTCGCCCGGGCGCGGAAAGAAGACGCTGCCCCTGCATGCCGTGTTCCGCCACCTTCCCGTGGCACTGCTCTCGAACCTCTCAGAATGACCCCCCTTTTCACGATGGCCAGTGTGGAGGATCGACCGAAATCGGGACTCCAAGTTTCCTGCTTCTGGTACGATGCAGGAAATTTCGAACCGGGCGGGACCGTCATGTGCCACAAAGAGAGTAGACGCAGGCCGCTGCTTTCCTCCATCATAAGCGGATGACGAAAAAGACCCCTCCCGACAACAGAGCCATGAGCCAAGGAACCGAGGAAGTCCGGTTAAGCCGGGAAATGTCCGCCTTCAGCGTCGCGATGATCGGCGTCGGGGCGATGATCGGGGCGGGGATCTTCGTTCTGACCGGGATCGCTGCGGGGATAGCCGGGCCGGGATTGATCCTCGCCTTCGCGCTCAACGGGGTAGTGACCCTGTTCACCGCGATGGCGTACGCGGAGCTTGGCTCCTGCTTCCACGACGCGGGCGGCGGGTATCTCTGGGTGAAAAGCTCCCTTCCCCATCCGAACGGGTTCCTCTCCGGCTGGATGTCCTGGTTCGCCCACGCGGTGGCGTGCAGCCTTTACGCCCTGGGGTTCGGCGCCTATTTCGGACACGTGCTCGAAGGGTTCGGGCTCCACATCCCCCTCATCCCGTATTTCTCCGTCGAGAAGACCCTCGCCGTTCTCGCCTGCCTCATCTTCGCCTACATCAACTTCCGGGGGGCCTCCGAGACGGGGAAGGCAGGAAGCATCGTCACGCTGGCCAAGGTGACCATCATCCTTCTCTTCATCGGCGTCGGGGCCTGGGTCATGCGGGGGATGCCGGAGTGGAAGGGGAACTTCGAACCCTTCCTGCCCATGGGGTTCGGTGCGGTCTTCAGCGCCATGGGGCTTACCTTCATCGCCTTCCAGGGGTACGAGGTGATCGCCCAGTGCAGCGAAGAGGTGATGGATCCCGTGCGGAACATCCCCCGGGCGATCTTCTACGCCCTTCTGATCGTCATCCCGATCTACCTGGCGGTCGCCTTCGTCGCCATCGGCGCCGTCCACGGGGAGGGGATGCCCAACTGGCAGTTCCTCGGAAAGATGAAGGAGCTGGCGATCGTCGAGGCGGCCCGGCAGTTCGTGCCCGGCGGCGGGGTCGTGTTGCTCATCGGGGGGCTGCTTTCGACGGCGAGCGCCCTGCTGGCCACGGTCTACTCCTCCTCCCGCGTGGCCTTCGCCATGGCGCGGGACCACAACCTTCCCGCCTTCCTCATGAAGGTCCACCCGGAGAAGAAAACCCCGCACCTGGCCATCGTCGCCTCGGCGGTTATCGTCATCTTCATGGCGCTTGCCCTCCCGATCGAGGACGTGGCGAGCGCCGCGGACATCATGTTCCTGCTCGTCTTTCTCCAGGTGAACGTGACCCTCATCCGGATGCGCAAGACCCACCCGAACCTCAAGCGCGGGTTCCGGGTGCCGCTGGTCCCACTGATCCCCATCCTCGGGATCGTCACGCAGCTGTTCATCGCCGTCTACATGTTCGTGTACAGCCCCAACGCCTGGTTCTCCGCGGCCGGGTGGATTGTCATCGGATTCGTGGTGTATAAGCTTTACGCCTCCAAGACGGAGGCGGAGGCCCTTTCGGTGCTTGCCCTGGCCGAAGCGGAGATGGCGCGGAAAGATTACCGGGTGCTCGTAGTCCCCTTCCGGCAGGAGCAGGTGCGGCCGCTCATGCGGATCGCCTGCGCCCTCGCGAAGAACTACAAGGGGGAGGTGACGGCGCTCTCCGTGATCGAGGCGCCGCCCAAGGTTCCCTTGAACCGCTATACAGGAGGCGTCCAGGAGGCGCGGACACTGCTGCGCCTGGGGGAAAACATCGCCGACGAGCAGAAGGTGGAGTTCACCCGGCTGGTCAAAATCTCCCACCGTCTTTCCTACGGGATCCTGGAGACGGCACGGGAAGAGAAGAGCAACTTCATCCTTTTGGGGTCCATGGCGCATGGGGAGGGGGGAGTGATGGACCATTTCAAGGAGATCGTCCTCCTGAATGTCCTGGAGCACGCCCAGTGCAACGTTGCGATTTATCACGGGGAACTCCTCGTCGACGTGAAACGGATTTTGCTGGCGGTGGAGGACACCCCGTCCTGCCGACTGGCCGTGAACATCGCCCCCGCCCTCGAGGAGGAACTGAAAGCGCCCGTCGCGCTCCTCCAGCTTGTCCCCGAATCCGCCCCCAAGGGAGTGGATCAGCGCATCTTCTCGTGGATGGAGGAAGCCACGAAGGACATCCCCTTTCGGCACACCGTGGAGAAGATCATCGTGCGGTCCTCGGATGTTCCGAAGAGCATCATCGAGCAGGTGCAGGACACCGATCTGCTCCTCATGGGGGCTTCCCGGCGCGCGGGAAAAATCACCGCGCTTTTCGGTCCCCACGTCACAGAGGAGGTGATGAAAAGCGTTCGAGTCCCCAGTATTCTCCTCAAGCGGTATCAACAGCAGAAGTCGTCCCGGCTCTCCGGGATCCTCACCGGGAGATAAGGAGGTCTTATGAGCGAACGTTCTCTCCTCAGCCCTTTCGAGACCATGTGGGAAAAGGTCTGGGAGTTCCTTCCCAACTTTGTCGCCGCGGTCGTCCTCTTCGTTGCAGGCATCGCGATCGCACTGGGGGTCCGGTACCTCGTCATCAAGATCCTGAACTCGATCGGGTGGGAGCGGTTCAGCGAGAAGGAGTCCACCTTCCGGTTCCTGGGGGTCGGAGACATTCGCTACCCCCTTTTCGACCTCATCGGAGCGGTTGTTTTCTGGATCGTCATCCTGGCCTTCTCCGGTACGGCTGCCCACGCCCTCGGATTGACCACGATCGAGACGCTCCTGGATGAGCTCGTGAGTTTTCTCCCCAACCTCTTCCTTGCCGTGGTGATCATGGGGCTGGGGATCTGGCTCGGGATCCTTGCCGGACGGTTCACCAGCGCCTTCGCGGTGTCCGCTAAGATCGCAGAGGCGAACCTCCTGGGGAAGGGGATCCAGTACCTCGTCATCATCATCGCCGCGGGGACGGCGCTCGAACAGCTCCGCGTGGGCACACGATTCCTGTTCGGAGCGTTCCTTCTCACCCTTGCTTCCCTGGGGCTGGCCTTTGGGCTCGGCGGAAAGGACAAGGCAAAAGAGATCATCGAGCGCGTCTCCCGGGCGGAAAAGGAATAGGGCCGGAGACGGCCTCCGGGAGTTCAAAGTTGCCTACACTTAAGGGGAAGACGCTCTTTATCACCGGCGCAAGCCGTGGCATCGGCAAGGCGATCGCGTTGCGGGCGGCCGCCGACGGGGCGAACATCGTGATCGCAGCCAAGACCGTCGAGCCGCACCCGAAGCTCCCGGGGACAATCCATACGGCCGCCGAGGAGATCATGGCGTCCGGAGGCAGGGCGCTGCCCGTCCCGGTGGACGTGCGCCATGACGAGCAGACCGCCGCCGCGGCCGCGAAGGCCGCCGATGCGTTCGGGGGAATCGACATCCTCGTCAACAACGCCAGCGCTATCAGCCTTACCGGGACGCTTGCCACCCCGATGAAGCGGTTCGATCTGATGTTCGGCGTCAATGTTCGCGGTACCTACGCCTGCTCCCGGACCCTGATCCCGTATCTGCGGAAGTCGGCGAACCCGCACATCCTTACCTTAAGCCCGCCGCTTTCCCTGGACCCGAAGTGGTTCCGGGATCACTGCGCCTACACGATGTCGAAGTACGGGATGAGCATGTGCGTGCTCGGTATGGCCGAGGAGTTCCGGGACGCCGGGATCGGCGTCAACGCCCTGTGGCCCCGGACCGTCATCGCCACGGCGGCGGTTGCGATGCTCGGCGGGGCGGTCTCCCTTTCCAACTGCCGGAAGCCGGAGATCGTGGCCGATGCAGCGCATGCGATTCTCGTCCGCAGGGCTTTACGCTGCACGGGAAATTTTTTCATTGACGAGGAAGTCCTTGCACAGGAAGGGGTTACGGACTTTTCGTCCTACGCGTACGAACCCGGCGCCGCCCTGCTCCCGGACCTTTTCCTTGGTTGATACGGGATTTTCCCTCTTGATGTGGAAAGGGGGGCCACCCTGCCACGTGTGGCCCCCCTTTCCCAAGCTCACCAATCGGAGGGAAATGATGAGTTCTACCGTTTAGACGCATGAGGCCCGGAAAAAGTTCCCGGCCGAACGAACAATCCTCTTTTTAAAAGAATATCGATATGTTAGCAGCAGACATCCGGATCGACGGGGAAATGCGATGAGGGTTCGGTTCCGTCTCTTTCCGCAGGGAAAAATTCGTGCATTGGCTTTCAGCTACGACGACGGCACAGTCCACGACTGGCCCGAGGAATCCGATGGGGGCAGGCTTCGGTTCGCCGGCCTCTTGAGGACCCGGCACGGCGAGAAAATGTCTCTTGCCGGTGGTATTGCCCTTCCGGGTTCGTTATGATGCTCTTTCCCCGGCACGTTCCGCCATCAGCCGGGCGTCGGGAAAGGGGAGGGGAGACGAGAGGCGGAAATGAGATTCGACCCTGACAGGTTCCTTACGCACTACGCCGACGCGTTCAACGGGCGGGACCCGGAGAAACTTCGCACGTTCTTTGCCCTCGACGATCCCCGATTCGCCGTGTTCGAGGACTTCTCGGAGGAGCTATTCGACGGGGATACCTACGGCGTCGTGCTGGAGGGGGCATTCGACGCGACGGGCGAGATGTTCTTCGAGTTGCTGCGTTGCGACCGCTTCGGCGACTTCGCGATCATTCACGCGATCCAGAAGGTCGTAGACGAGGACAGGGAGGACGAGGGTGTGCTCGTGGAGGCACAGATCCGGGCGACGATGTGTGTCCTCCTCTTGGGGGACGGGGCCCGAGTCGTTGCGGCCCACTTCTCCTGTCCTTCGCCCTCCGCCGATGCTGCCTGTTCCCGGGGCATGTGCTCCGGATAGAGCGCGCCCTTAGCTCAACGGATAGAGCTCCTGACTTCGGATCAGGCGGCTGGGGGTTCGAATCCCTCAGGGCGCGCCATGCTGGTACGAATCTGGGCACTCCTTCCGGGGTGCCCAGATTTTTTTGAGCGATTGCGTGCCCGAGTGCTTCGTAGCTTCCCCGCATCCGGATTTCCTTGCCCGTAACTCGGACCTCTTTGATCAGCAGCCGCAGATATTGCTTGCCAAAGCCCGATCCCGGATCGGCAAGCCGCTTGCGCATGGCGTTACAG
>JBAUKK010000055.1:0-10198 GCA_049577645.1 Candidatus Deferrimicrobiaceae bacterium | reverse complement strand
GCGATCACCTCCGCGTCCCGCACCGACCCCCCGGGCTGAATGGCGGCCGTCGCCCCTGCCGCGGCCGCCGCATCCAAGCCGTCCCGGAAGGGGAAGAAGGCGTCCGAGGCAACGACCGTCCCCGCCGTCGGGCGCTGGGCCTTCATCACCGCGATCTTCGCGGAGTCCACGCGGCTCATCTGCCCCGCCCCCACGCCGACGGTCCGGTCCTTGAGCGCGTACACGATGGCGTTGGATTTCACGTGCTTGCAAACTTTCCACGCGAAGAAAAGGGCTTCCCTCTCCTCTCCGGTGGGAGCGCGTTTCGTCACCACCGTAAGAGACGCGGGGTCGAGAACGTGCCGGTCCTTCCCCTGCAGGAGAAGACCCCCGCTCACCTTCTTCATTTCGTACCCGGGCTCCCCGCTCCATCGGAAGATCCCGCCCGTCTCGAGGAGACGGAGATTGGCTTTCGCCGAGAGGATCTTGCGCGCCTCCTTGTCGTAGGACGGCGCGATGACGGCCTCGAAAAAGGTCGAAGCGACTTCCCTCGCCGTCTCGCCGTTTACCGCCCGGTTGAACCCGATGACCCCCCCGTAGGCCGATACCGGGTCGCACTTCCTCGCCTTCTTGAACGCGTCCACGAGCCGCCGCCTGGACAACCCCACGCCGGAGGGGTTCGTATGCTTGATGACCACCGCCGCAGGATCCGCAAACTCGAGGGCGAGCTGGAGCGCCGCGTCGAGGTCCACGATATTATTATAGGAGAGCTCCTTCCCCTGGAGCTGCCTCGCCCCGCCGAGCGTGGGTTCGCCGGGCAGGCGGGAATCGGCGTAGAACGCCGCGCTCTGGTGCGGGTTTTCCCCGTACCGAAGCGACTGGATCTTGTGCCACTGGGCGGTGAACGTCAGCGGATACTCTCCCTCCCCCCCCTCTCCGCGCCCGAGGTAGTTGGAGACGGCGGCATCGTACCGCGCCGTGAGGACGAAGGCCTTCCGGCCCAGTTCCGCGTGGGTCCCGGGGTCGAGGTTGCCGTTTCCCTTCTTGAGTTTTTCGAGGATCCCGGGATAGTCCGAGGGGTCGGTAACGACCGCCACGTCACGAAAGTTCTTGGCCGCGGAGCGCAGCATCGCCGGTCCGCCGATGTCGATGTTCTCGATCGCCTCCTCGAGCGTACAGTCCGGCTTCGCGATCGTCGCTTCGAACGGGTAGAGGTTGACCACCACCATGTCGAACAAAACGATGCCGTGGGACGCAATCGTCTTCATGTGGGAGGGGTTTTTCCGAACCGCCAGCAGTCCTCCGTGGATCTTCGGGTTGAGCGTCTTCACGCGGCCGTCGAGCATCTCCGGGAAGCCCGTGTATTCCTCGATCCGCCGGACCGGGACCTTCTTCTCCCGGAGCAGCGCGGCCGTCCCCCCCGAGGCGAACAGCTCCACCCCCAGGCGGGACAGCCCCCTGCCGAACTCCGCGGCTCCGGATTTGTCGGAAACACTCACGATCGCCCTGCGGATTCTCGCCATGGCCTCTTGCCCTTCCTTTTTCTCGAGAAATGTGACGGCTACGGCCTGATCGGCACGGCTCCCAGCACGGTCTTCAGATCCTCGTCGGAGAACTTGATCCCGAACCCGAGGAAGAGCGTGCGCAGATTCGCCTCGTCGTTCAAGACATCGTCCACGCCGCCCGTGATGAAAAAGTTTTTCACGATATCATAGGTGCCGAACACTTTCAAATGCGGCGACTGGTCCCTGCGGGCGAAGTCGAAGGCGTCCACGCCGATGCTCAACCGGTCCTTCATCAGGTGGTAATCGAGCCCCACTCCCCCCGTGGATTCCATGACGCCGCCCCGGATCGTTACGTCCGAGAACCGTTTCGCCACCATCGCGGTGAACGTCAGGTCGTTGGAGTACGACTCCTGCTCCGTCCGCACCGTCCCGCCGGGCGTGGTCGTGGTCGTGGTTTCGCTGGAATCGAACTTCCCCCTCGGGTCGTCCACGATCCCGATCAGGTAATACTTGTCGGCCGAGGGCTGGAGGCGGAGGTTCGCGTAATGCTTGAATTCCGACGGCTCGACCTGATACTCGAGGCTGTAGTCCAGAAAGGTCTTGAGCTGGTCCGCCCTGCGGACGAAGCGGTTGATCCCGTCCAGCGTGTCGTTGAGCGTCGTGACGGTCGTGTTGTCGGACACCAGCTTTCCGAGCGTTCCCTCCCCGCGCTCGATCCGGGCCATGACCTTGCCCGCCGATTCAAGGGTGTTGTCGAGCTTCGCGGAGGCGCTTTTGAGGTTCTCCATGCTCACCCGGATGTTCTCCCGGTTCTCCCCGACCACCCCGCTCACCCGCTCGCTCATCTCCTGGAGTTTGCTGGCCAGCCCGGGCGCCTCGGTCTTCAGCGTTTCGGAAAAGGAGCGCAGGTTCGCGATCGTCACCCGGAGGTCCTCCTTGCTGGCGGAGGAAATTTCCTTCAGGTCCGTGGACAGGGTGTCGACACTTGCCAGGATCCGGTTGAGCCGCTCCTCGTTCCCCGTAACCACCGCCCGGAGAACCTCGGTCGTCTCCCGGGTGTTCCGGATGATGTCGGTGAGCGCCTGCCTCCCCTCCTCCGTGCCCAGCGTCTGGGAAAGGGTCTGGGTGAAGTTCTTCAGGTCCTCCGAGATCATCGACACCTTTCGGATGATCTCGTCGAGGTTGGCGGGAGGAACGGTGTTCGCCACCCGCCCCCCGGGGGGGAGCATCTGGCCGGTTTCCTTGCCCGGCAGTATCTCCACATACTTCTCGCCGAGCAGCCCCTGGGTCTGAATGGAGACCACCGAGTCGATCGGGATCTTGACCCCTTCCTGGATCCGCAGCACGAGACGGGCGGTGGTCCCCTCCAGCCGGATCTCCTCCACCTTCCCGATCGGAACGCCCGCCATCTTCACGTTCGCCTTCGGATCGAGCCCGGACGCCGTCTCGAAGTCGACGGTCAGCTTGTACCCTTTCTGGCCGAGGCCGCCCATCCTGCTGACGCGAAACGTGAAAAAGGTGAGGATCACAAGCCCCAGCAGAACGAAGATCCCCACCTTCGCCTCTTTCGACATCAATGGCCTCCCTGCATCCCGCTTTCACCCGAGCGGTGGACAAAGCGGATGAAGTCCTCGTGCTCCGCGGTGATCGGTCCCTCCGCCCTCCCCTCGACGAACTGGGCGACGACGGGGTTCTGCGTGTTCCGGATCTCCTCCGGCGTCCCCACCTCGATGATTTTTCCCTTATACAACATGGCGATCTGGTCCGCGATCTTGTAGGCCGAAGCCATGTCGTGCGTGATGGCTATCGATGTCACCCCGAGCACCTCCCGCAGGGAGATGAGGAGATCGTTGATCACATCCGCCATGATCGGGTCGAGCCCCGTGGTCGGCTCGTCGTACAACAGGATCTCGGGCTCCGCTGCGATCGCGCGGGCCAACCCGACCCGTTTCTTCATTCCCCCCGAGAGCTCCACGGGCATCAGGTGCTGGATGTCCCGCAGCCCCACCATGGCGAGCTTCTCCTCCACCACGTCGCGGATCTGGCGCTCCGGGTAGAGGTGGAGTCTCCGCAGGGCGAACGCGACATTCTCTCCCACGTTCATCGAGTCGAACAGGGCCGATCCCTGGAACAGCATGCCGAACTTCCGGCGGACGCGGACGAGCTCACGCTCGTCCATCTTCGTCACGTCCTCCCCCTCGATCAGGATCTCTCCCGCGTCCGCGGGGAGAAGTCCCATCACGCACTTGATGAGGACCGACTTCCCCGTCCCGCTCCCCCCGATGACGACGGTGTTTTCCCCCCGGGGGATGGTCAGGTCCAGCCCGTCGAGGACGACCTTCTCCCCGAACCTCTTGTGCAGGCTCCGAATCTCGATCATCGCCGGCTGCGCGCCCCCCCGGTCCACCATGCATCCACCCTTCCTTAACGTTTCAGAACATCAAAGACGTCATGAAGTAATCGGACACGAGCACCGTCATGGACGAAGCCACCACCGCCCGCGTGGTGGCCCGGCCCACCCCTTCCGCGCCTCCCTCGGCGATAAACCCGTTATAGCAGGAGATGAGCGCGATGAGGAACCCGAAAACGGCCGCCTTGACAAGGCCCGTGTAGATGTCCCGGAACTCGAGATACTGGTACGTCTTGTCCGTGTAGACATATGGGTTGGCTCCGAGCAGGTACACGGACACGAAGTACCCTCCCAGGATACCGACCAGGTCCGCGAAGATGACCAGCACCGGAAGGACGAGCGTGGAGGCCACGACCCGCGGGACGACGAGGTACTTGACCGGATTCGTGGCCAGCGTGACCAGCGCGTCGATCTGCTCCGTGACCTTCATCGTCCCGAGCTCGGCCGCCATGGAGGCCCCCACCCGCCCCGAGACCATGAGTCCGGCGAAGACCGGGCCCAGTTCCCTCGTGATGGAGAGCGCGACCACCGAGCCGACGAAGCTCGTCGCCTGGAACCGCTGGAAGCCCGACCAGCTCTGGAGTGCGAGCACCATCCCCGTGAAGGTTGCGGTGACAAGGACCACCGGCAAGGAGTTGATCCCCACCTCCTCCATCTGCTTGACGATGTTTTTGATCTCCGAGGGGGGCCGAAAAAACGACGTAACGCACTGGAGGAAAAGGGAGAAGATGTTGCCCAGATCCTCGATCGCCCGGTAGACACGGGTTCCGAATGTATCCAGGAAGACGAGGAAGCCGTTTCTTTTCCGGGTTTCAGCCAATGACACGCCTCGGGACGCGTTTCCCGACCTGCGTGAGGAGTTCGTAGGGAATGGTGCCCGAAATGCGGGCGAGCTCGTCCGGGGACTCCCCCCCCTCCCCCATCACGACGACGTCCGACCCGATGGAAACCCCGGGAATGCCGGTGACGTCCAGCATCGTGTGGTCCATGCAGACCCTCCCGGCCACCGGCGCCTTGTGCCCGTTCACCCACATCGAGGCGGCGTTGGAGAAGGTGCGGCGGTAGCCGTCGGCGTATCCCAGCGGGACCGCTGCGATCCGCCGCTTCCCCGCACAGTGGAATCGCCGCCCGTAGCTCACCGGGTGCCCGTCGGGAAGCTCCTTGAGCGATACGATCTTGGTGACCAGACGCATGACCGGCCGCAAGCCCAGGTCGGCCCCGACACCCTCCGCCGGCAGGGACCCGTAGAGAGTGATGCCCGGGCGCACCATGTCGAATACGTGATCCCGGTACAATATGACCCCCGCGCTGTTCAGTGCATGGGCCTTGACGGCATCGCCGAACGCTTTCCGAACCAGGGGAACCTGTTCACCGAACGCTTTGAGCTGCATCCGGGTGTACTCCCTGTCCGCATCGGTGAGTCCGTCAGCCGAGGAGAGGTGGGTCATGACCCCTTCGACACGCAGGCCCTTCCCGGACCCGATCGCCTCGATCACCGCCTTCGTCGCATCGCGAACAAGCCCGAGGCGCCCCATCCCCGTGTCGATCTTGATGTGGACCGGATAGGGCGTCCCTCTCTTTTCGGCCGCCCGCGCGAGGTAGGGAACCTGCCCGCGGTCGAACAGGGCGGCGGAGAGACCCAGGGCCAGGGCTTCCTCGGCCTGTATCTCGTCCACCCCTCCCAGCACGACAACCGGCTCGCGGATATCGGCCCGGCGCAACTCGACCCCCTCCTCCACCGTGGCCACGCCGAACATGCTCGCCCCTTCTTCGCGAAGCGTTCTGGCGACAGGGACCGCCCCGTGCCCGTAGGCATTCGCCTTGACGACCGCGAAGATCAACGTCGAGGGGGGGAGGAGGGACCGGATCGTCCTGACATTGTGGCGAAGCGCAGGGAGGTGGATTTCCGCCAAGGTGGGTCTTGCCAAACGGAAACTCCTTAACGATCGGAATGGGCTTGATCTTTTTTCGGAAAGTCTACTTGATACCCCACGTCAAGTAAAGAAGGCCGGATGCACCCGATTGACAAGGATAGAGGCGGAGAGCTACTATAAATGTATACAAAACCGCCAGGGGTGCTCTTCGCTGAGAGCCCGCGCATACCGCGGGCAACCCGTTGAACCTGATCCGGATAATACCGGCGCAGGGAGCGTGTTTCTCTTCGGACCGTACCTTTCCTGGTGCGGTCTTTGTTTTTTTACAAGGGGGAAAGATGACAATGCTTCCAGAGAACAAACCCTTGAACGGCGACCTCCTCCCCGTCTCCGCGGAGGAGATCTCCCGGCTTCTCGCCGATGCCGCGCCTTTCCGTCGTCGCGAGGCGTTTTCCCTGCTTCGGTCCCTGTCCCCGAGACGCAAACTCTCCCTCCCGGAAGCCGCCCGTCTGCTTGCCACCTCGGACCCGATGGTCTGGGAAACGGCGGCGGGGACGGCAAGAGCCGTCCGGGAGGAAGTCTTCGGGCGGCGGGTCGTGCTGTTCGCCCCGCTCTACCTCTCGAACGAGTGCAGCAACAACTGCCTCTACTGCGGTTTCCGCAAGGACAACCGGGAGGCCGGCAGAATCACCCTCTCCCCCGCGCATGCGGTCCGCGAGGCCCGGTTCCTGGAAAGGAAGGGGTTTCACCGCCTCCTGCTGGTCAGTGGAGAAACCCCGGGAAAGACCGACGCAGGGTACATCGCGGACGTCCTGAAAGCGATCTACCGCGAGACGGAGATGCGCATCCTGCATGTCAACGCCGCCCCGATGCCCGAGGAGGATCTCAGGCTCCTGAAGGGAGCGGGAGCGGGTGTGTACCAGGTATTCCAGGAGACATACCACCCGGAGACGTACGCGACGATGCACCCTTCCGGGCCGAAAGCGGACTACGCCTGGCGCCTCACCTGCATGGACCGTGCGATGCGGGCGGGGTTCGGGGACGTAGGGATCGGCGCCCTCCTGGGACTCTACGACTACCGGTTCGAGGTCCTGTCGGTCATCCGGCACGCCGGGCATCTTCGGGAGACGCACGGGACGTTCCCGCACACGATCTCCGTGCCGCGGTTCAAGAAGGCGTTCGGATCGCCGCTCCCCGAAGCGCCCCGTCCGGTCTCCGACGAGGAATTCGAGAAAATCGTGATCGTCTACCGGCTCTCCGTCCCGACGGCGGGCATCGTCGTGACCACGCGGGAGCCGGCGGCGCTGCGCGACAGGGTCCTGGACATCGGGGCGTCGCAGATCAGCGCGGGGTCGAAGACCGATCCGGGCGGGTACGAGGAGGGGGTGCGCCGGGCCGACGCGGAGCAGTTCGTGCTGGACGACACGCGGACGGTCGAGGAGATCGTCCGGATGATTCTCGGGCGCGGATATCTTCCCTCCCTCTGCACAAGCTGCTACCGGCGCAACCGGACAGGGGAAACCTTTACGGAGATGGCGGCCGACGGCCACATAAAGGGGTTTTGTCTCCCCAACGCGCTTCTGACATTGGCCGAGTACGCGGTCTGCGCGGGGGATCCCCTTCTGCGGGAGGAATGTCTCGCGGCGGTTACGGCGGGAAAGAAGGAGATGGAGAGGTCCCCCCTTGCCGGGGAGTTCGAGGACAAGCTGGCACGGGTGATCGCCGGTGAGAAGGACCTGTTTTTCTGATTCGCCGGAGGAGCGCATGGAGATCTACGTGAACGGGGAAAGACGGCAGGTCGGCGAGGGCGTAACGGTCCTCTCCCTCCTCCGGGATCTCTCCCTGCCCGAGACGCGCGTGGCGGTGGAACGAAACCTGTCCCTCGTCCGAAAGACGGAGTTCGCCGGGACGGTTCTGGGCGAGGGGGACCGGATCGAGATCGTGACTTTCGTGGGAGGAGGGTAAAGGATGGACACTCCGCTTTCGCTGGGCGGGAAGACGTTTCACTCCCGATTGCTGGTGGGCACGGGGAAGTACCCGGATTACCCGACCATGGTGCGGGCCCTTACGGCCTCCGGCGCCGAGATCGTGACGGTCGCGGTCCGGAGAGTGAACCTGGACAGGAGCAAGGAGTCCCTCCTGGACCACGTGGATTTGAAGAAGTACACCCTCCTTCCCAACACGGCCGCCTGCTACAACGTGGAAGACGCGGTGCGCACCTGTTTTCTCGCCCGGGAGGCCGGGATGTCGAACATGGTGAAGCTGGAGGTGATTGGGGACGAAAAGACCCTCTTCCCCGACACGGAAGGATTGCTTAAGGCGTCGAAGCAGCTCGTCAAAGAAGGGTTCATCGTCCTTCCGTACACCAACGACGACCCGATCATGGCGAAAAAGCTCGAGGACGCGGGATGCGCCGCGGTGATGCCCCTGGCGGCACCGATCGGCTCCGGCCTGGGAATCCGCAACCCGTTCAACATCAGGATCATCCTGGAGACCGTGAAGATCCCGGTGATCGTCGACGCGGGAGTGGGAACGGCATCCGACGCGGCGGTGGCGATGGAGCTGGGGTGCCACGGCGTCCTGATGAACACGGGGATCGCGGGAGCGAAGGACCCGGTGCTGATGGCCGAGGCGATGCGGGAGGCGATTTCGGCGGGGAGGAAGGCGTTTCTCGCCGGCAGAATCGCGAAGAAGCTCTACGCCACGGCATCCTCGCCGCTCGACGGAACGTTTTTTTAGCAGGAGGAAGCGCCCGTGCGGGTCGACTTCCGCGTCTACCTCATCACCGACCGCAGGCAGGCGCCGGGAGGTGACATTCTGCGGGCCGTCGAAGGGGCCCTGGACGGCGGGATTCGCGCCGTGCAGCTCCGGGAGAAGGACCTCCCGGGAAAGGAGCTGTACCTGCTTGCCGGACGGTTGCGCGAACTCACGGCAAGGCACGGGGCGCGGCTGCTCGTGAACGACCGCGTCGACGTCGCCCTGGCCGTCGGAGCCGACGGCGTCCACCTCGGGGGATCGTCCTTGCCCGCATCCGTCGCGAGAAAGCTTCTCGGGGAGGAGGCGCTCATCGGATGCTCCACGCACGGCGAGAAAGAGCTCCGGGAGGCGGCAGGCAAGGGAGCGGACTTTGCCACGTTCGGCCCGGTATACCCCACTCCCTCGAAGGCGGCGTACGGACCGCCCGTGGGAGTGACGGCCCTTTCGGATGCGTGCCGGAAAACAGCCATCCCCGTGTTCGCCCTGGGCGGGGTCGGGCCGCACAACGCGGGTGAAGTGATGGAAGCAGGAGCATTCGGAATCGCGCTGATATCCGGGGTGGTGGCCGCTGCGGATCCCCGGGGGGCCGCCGCGGAACTTCTTACCCGGATCGGAAAGGCCCGTGCCGCCGGAAAGGCGGGGGACCAGGCAGCAAAGGAGGGCAGGTCATGACGCTGTTGCATAACGTGAGAAACGGTGTGCTGGTGCCGCAGGTGGCGCTCGCGGCAGCGGAGGAAGGAATCCCGCCGGAGAAGCTCCGGGCACTCATCGCCGCGGGGAAGGCGGTCATTCCCCGGAATATAAAACGCAAGGATATCCGCCCCGTCGCCATCGGGGAGGGGCTGCGCGTCAAGGTAAACGCCAACGTCGGTTCCTCGCGCGACCGGGCGGATGTGTCGCTGGAGCTCGAGAAGATGCGGGTCGCGGTGGCGGCCGGCGCCGACGCGGTGATGGACCTGTCCACCGGGGGCCCGATCGACGAGATCCGCAGGGCGATCCTCGCGGAATGCCCGGTGCCCGTCGGGACCGTCCCCCTCTACCAGGCGGCCGCCGACGCCGTCGGCAAAGGAAAGTCCTGGGTGGAGCTCACGCCCGACGACTTTTTCGAAGGGATCGTGAAGCAGGCCGAGGACGGGGTCGATTTCATGACGGTTCACTGCGGGGTGACGAGGGAGGCCCTGGAACGCCTGATCCGGGAAGGCCGCCGACTCGACATCGTCAGCCGGGGGGGATCCCTTCTGGCGGAGTGGATGGACTACAACGACCGGGAGAATCCCTTCTACGAGCATTACGACCGGCTGGTCGACATCTGCCGGGAGTTCGACATCACCATCTCGCTGGGAGACGGGCTGCGGCCGGGATGCCTGGCCGACGCGACCGACCGTGCGCAGGTCCACGAACTGATGATGCTCGGGGAGCTCACCGAGCGCGCCTGGGAAAAGGACGTGCAGGTGATGATCGAGGGGCCGGGGCACGTGCCGATGGACCAGATCGCGGCCAACGTGGTGCTCCAGAAGCGTCTCTGCCACGGGGCGCCGTTCTACGTTCTCGGTCCCCTCGTCACGGACATCGCCCCGGGATACGACCACATCACCTCCGCGATCGGGGGGGCGATCGCCGCCTGGAGCGGCGCGGATTTCTTATGCTACGTGACGCCGTCCGAGCACCTCCGG
>JBAUKK010000054.1:0-4037 GCA_049577645.1 Candidatus Deferrimicrobiaceae bacterium | reverse complement strand
ATGGTGCGCGCCACTCCGGAGAAATCCTTCCACTTCTCCTCGCTGACCGTATCCCGGACAAGAACCGAGGGCTCGCCCTTCAGCACCTCGGTGACTCCCTTCATGTCCATTCGGAAGAGGTCCTGCTGGTCCGCCTCCCCCTTCATCCCGTAGAACTCCCGGATCCTGTATTTGCCGGCCTGGGGGTCGAGCAGGCGGATGATGCACGACTCCGCCTCCATGATGAGGGACGCGGACGTCGCGATAAGGTGCAGGAGGCGGGAGATGTCCAGGGTGGAGATGATGTTGATGCCGGCCTCGTTGATCGCGGCAATCTTCGTCATCCGCTGTGACGTGGTTTCCTCCCGGAGGGATATTCCCACGGAATCGGAGAGCAGGAGCGCGGCCTCTCCCAGAATCCCGACATGCTCCTCGTCCACCCCGTTCTGCGACACCGACTGAACCACAAGGACTCCGAGCGGAACATCGGCCGAAACGAGAGGGAAGAAGAACATTTCTCCCCGGAAGCGGCTGTCTGTCGACCGATGCACCTCGCAAAGCGTGATCGGCCTCCGCTCGCGAAGGGCGAGATCCTCGATCGTGCCCGCGGAGGAATGGTGGACGACCTGGGCGCCCGGGGAGATGCGAAGAGTGGTCGTTCTGAGGTAGAAATCTTCGGTATCCCTGTCGAATAGAAGGATCGAGGACACCGCACCGGTGAGAAATTCCCCCGTCGCCTCGCAGAATTCCCGGAGCCTGTCCTCGATCGGTTTCCCCGACCTGAGGATTTCCCCTATTTTCCGCAAATAGTCGGCGGGCATGGTACTATCGTCCCTCCTCCATGGAGACGCAGATGCGAATGCGCACGGGATTCCCCTCCGCGTCGAGGAATACCGCGGGCAGCACGGCGTGCCCTTCCGGGGAAACGAACACGCCCTCGAACTTCAGGAAGGTAAGCCCCTCTCCCTCTACTTTCAGGGAAATGCCGGGATCGGAAACTCGCGCCTTGGCGGAATCCTCGAACCTCTCGGGAATCTCGATCTCGATCTCGTCGGGCATGTCGGGAAGGGGGGAGCCCGTTTCCTCCTGCGCCGGCTCCTCACGGCTTTCCCCTTCCCCGTCGAACGTTTCTTCGGGGTAAGAGGACGGGGAAACTTCTTTCGGCGGGATGATCATCTCCACGCCTTCCGGAATCTCCGTCGTCTCCGGGATCTCCTCGATCTCCGGGATCTCCTCGATTTCGGAGATCTCTTCGAGCAGATCCACCCCCTCGGGGGATGGCTGTTCGCCCGCGGCAATTTCGGTGATCTCGACGATCTCCTCTTCCTCGGCCGTATCCCCCGGCAGAAGGAGGGTCTTGCGAAGGTGGGCGAACACGAGGCGCGAGATGCCCACCAGCGTCTCCGTCACGCCCCGCCCGTCCTTTGCGACTCCCTCGAAAACGGGAACGGCCATATCGTTCAACCGCTTACTCATCTCCTGCACGGACGCGATGTTCTTGAGGTCCCGCTTGTTGTACTGCATCACGAACGGAAGCGCTGCGAGTTTTTTCCCGTAGGTGGAAAGATTCTCGTGCAGGTTTTTCAGGCTCTCGATATTGCTCCCCATCATGTCGACCTGGGAATCCGCCACAAACACGACACCGTCCACACCTTGAAGGACAAGCCGCCTCGTGGCGTTGTAAAAGACCTGGCCGGGAACCGTGTAGAGGTGAAACCGCACCCGGAATCCCTTTATCTGCCCGAGGTCCAGCGGCAGAAAATCGAAGAAGAGCGTCCGGTCGGTCTCGGTGGGAAGGGAGATAAGTCTGCCCTTCTGTTCCGGCTTCAGGAGTTGGTGAACCATTTCGATGTTCGTGGTCTTGCCGGAAAGGCCCGGGCCGTAATACACGACCTTTGCGCTCAGCTCTCTCGTGGCATAGTTGAAAAGTGCCATCCGGCCTCCCTTACTTTCGGTCCTGGATCACTCGCCTTTTCGCTTCCCGGCGGATGACCATCGAGACGTTCCGGTTGCGGACCAGAATACCCAGATCGCCGGTGGAAAGGTGCCCGAGGAATCGCAGAGCGACAGCGGGGGGCGTCCTCGGGTTCGTAACCAGAAGAACCTTTACCCGCACGCTCTTCGACCATTCCCGGTTTCCCGCGATGCCGCGAAGAACCTCCTCGTTCGTCTGGGCGGATCCGGCGTATGCAATCACATCGGTTTCCGAGATCCGGGGGCTGGTCACCAGCGCCCGGGCGACCACGCTGCTCGGATCCCGGGAGAGAATCAGCCGGACTTCCCTGTTCCCCTTCGAGGTCATTTCCACCTTCTGCGGGACCGTCAGTTTGGCGATGTACGATTGCAGGGACGCACGGACGTTTTCGTCGACCGCTTGGTCCTTCGTCAGGCTGACCCGGACTTTCCGCGCGTCGTCGCTCATCATTCCTCGACCTCTTCCCCCATCTCCTTCCTGGCCTCGGCAACGACCTTCTCCGCGATCGCGGCGGGCACCTCCTCGTAGGAAGACATCCGCATGGTGAACTGTCCCCTGCCCGAGGTGATCGAGCGGAGATCGGACGAATACCGCAGGATCTCGGCCAGCGGGACGAACGCCTTGATGATCTGGCTTCGTCCCCGGGCTTCCACGCCCAGCACCCGCCCACGGCGGCTGTTCAGGTCGCCGATGATGTCGCCCACATTCTCCTCCGGGACGACGATTTCCATTTCCATGACAGGCTCCAGCAGTGCCGGCTTCGCCTCGAGCGCCGCCTTCTTGAAGCCCAGAGACCCTGCGATCTTGAATGCCATCTCGGAGGAGTCGACCGTGTGGAACGAACCGTCGAACACGGTCACCTTGGTGTCGACCACAGGATAGCCCGAAACCACCCCCTTGGTTATCCTTTCGATAACGCCTTTCTCGACCGCGGGGATGTACTGTCTCGGAATCGCGCCCCCGACGATCGCGTTGACGAACTCGAAGCCGGAGCCGGGAGGAAGGGACTCTACGCGAAGCCAGCAGTCCCCGTACTGGCCTCGCCCCCCGGTCTGCTTCTTGTATTTGCCCTGGGCCTCTGCGGACCCCTTGAGGGTCTCCTTGTACGGAATCTTGGGGGTGCGAAGCTCCACCTCGACGCCGAACTGGCGGCGGAGCTTCTCGACGGACACCTCTAGGTGGATTTCCCCCATTCCGGAGAGGATGAACTCCCGGGTCTGCGGGTCCTTTCCGAACTGCAGCGTCGGGTCCTCCTCGATCATCCGGGAGAGGGAGGTGCCCAGCTTGTCCTCGTCGGACCGGGTCTTTGGCCGGATCGCGAACGAGATCACCGGCTCGACCACCGGGGGCGGCGGATAGAGGATGGGATGCTTAGGGTCGCATAGCGTATCGCCCGTGGACGTCTCCTTGAACTTGGCGACGGCAACGATCTCTCCCGCGGAGGCGGACCCGACAGATTTCTGCTTTTTCCCTTCCAGTCGAAAAATCAGGCCGATCCGCTCGGTGGTGTTCTTTCCGGAATTCAGGGGGGACATGTCGGGAGTAAGCGTCCCGGAATAGATCTTGAAGATGGAAAGCTTGCCCGCATATGGGTCGGCAAGAGTCTTGAACACCAGGGCGGAGAACGGGGCATCGACGGATATCGGTCTCAGCTCCTCGGATTTCGACTTCGGATTCGTACCCTTTACCTCCTTGCGGAAGGAGGGGTCGGGCAGAACGAAGTTGATCATGTCCAGAAGCGGGTGGATGGCAATGTTGCGCAACGCGGATCCGCAAAGAACCGGAAGGATTTTCATCGCCTGGACGCCGGAGGTAAACCCATTGCGAATCTCCTCCTCCGTGAGGGAGGTCTCTTCGAGATACTTTTCCAGCAGGGAATCGTCGGATTCCGCCGCCGCCTCCACCACCTTCTCCCGCCCCTTCGCAACAGCGTCCTCGAGTTCCGGAGGAACATCGGCCACCTCGAACTGACCGGAGTCCTCCTTGTAGATGTGCGCCTTCATCCGGAGCAGATCCACGACCCCGCGGAACCCCGCCTCCGAGCCGAGAGGAAGCTGGATCGGAACGGCGTTGACCTTCAGAA
>JBAUKK010000053.1:0-7830 GCA_049577645.1 Candidatus Deferrimicrobiaceae bacterium | reverse complement strand
ATAAAGGAATGATGGAAGATAAAGGAATGATGAAAGAAAAGGGGACGATGAAGTACTGACGGGAAGGAACACCATGCAGATTCCGGAATCCAACCGAGAACATAATTGCTCGAGGGGGAGGGAAGTCCTCGTTCCTCTCCCCCTTCATTGATTCACCAGAGTGTAGGACGTCTTGAACGACCCGAACAGGTCCAGGTACCGCTCCGCGGAACTGGTCAGCAGGTAGTTTTTCCGCACGGTCTCCTTCGCCCTCTTCCCCATCGACCTGTTGAGCTTCTTGTCCTTGACCAACCGTACGATCCTGTCCGCGGCTTCCTTGACGGACGAGACGAGAAACCCGTTCTTCCCGTCCTCGATCTGGTAACGGATCCCTCCCACGTTCCCGCCGATCACCGGGGTCCCCTTCCACATCGCCTCCGCAACGGTCAGCCCGAACCCCTCCCGCAGGGATTTCTGCAGGACGACCGTCGCCCTTCGCTGCAGGGCGTTCACCAGCGCCGAATCCTGGATGCTCAGAATAATGATGCGCTCTTCCCTGCTGTCCAGGAGCGACCGGTACACCTTTTCCCCTTCCGGGTCGTCCGTGGCCACGTTTCCGAGCAGAACGAGCGTGCAATCGACTTTCTTCCGGGCGATCCGGAACGCCTCGATTACGCCTTCCGGGTCTTTCCACCGGTCGAACCGGGAAATCTGCACGACGAGCGGCAGATCGTCGGGGATCCGGTAGTGCCCCAGCCTCTCGGTTATCTCCTCCCTGCTTAATTCCCGGTTGGTGATGGAGAAGGGGTTGATCGTCGGAAAAAAGAAGACCTGCGGGGCCCGGAATTTCTGTTTGTACTCCTTGAGGGTAAGGATCACGGCATCGTACATGTTGATATAGGGGAGGAGAAACCGCATGACATCCCTGTTCGGCCTTGTCAGGTCCACGTGGCAGCGCCAGATCCAGGGGCCGTTTTTCCGGTGGTGCCGGATCATCGCAAGCGGCTGCGGATCGTGCACGATGACGATGTCGTGGTGCAGGTGGTTCCGGACCACATTCTCGTAGATGACGTCTTCATAGATCTGCATCTTCCGCTCGGTGAGGCCGATCCGGTCTCCCTGAAGCGCATTGTGCATCTTTTTCGTGATGCTGAAAAAGTCCGGAGAGCCCTGGATCACTCTCCACCCGGTCTTGATCCCCAGGCTGTTCATCAGAAGCGTCTTCGAGGACAGGACCTCCGCGACACCGCCGCCGTAATACGTGGAATTGACGTGCACGACGTGCATGTCCCGTAACGGTTTCGCCTTGTTGATGATCCGCTCGACCGTTTCCGCCCCCGCGTACTTCTCGAAATCCTCGACCTGGATGATTTTTTTCGGCGCCCTCATCGGTTCTCTCCCCGTCCTGGACGATGAGCCGTTACTTTACCACACGGGTCATGCAAACCCGTTTCCGGCGCTCGCCCTGCTTCAACGTTTATGAGGACATTACCGCTTCCCTCGACGGGGAACTACATCATTCGGTGTTCTGGCCCGACACTTCTCCGGTTATATTCATGACGATTTTTGCCCGTGTCTCGATATACCGGTCAATGAGAGTGGAAAAGATCAGCAGCCTGTCCGAATTCCTCATGTCTTTCTGGTGAATGGTGGCATGCATCTGGTTCAGCGTTGATTTCTCCAGTTCCCTGAGGTCCGGCGCAAAGGCATTCGGCGTAACGCTCATAGTATCGCCCCCTTCTCTTTATGGATTCTTGCTTGCTTATCGGTCGTACACGGGAAATTATTCGGGCGGAAAAGATCATATAATGAAAATAAAATAATGAAAACTTTTGTCCTGATTGCGCTTTTCGTTTGCCTTGGTGGAAAACGAGTCATCCATTTGAGGAGCGGCGGGAAATGGATCATTTGACGGAATCCGAAAAAACACTTTTTGATTCTTTCGCGTTCGTCGCGAAAAAGCCTTACCTGGGTATGCTTGCGGGAGGGGTGCTGTTTTTCCTCGGCCTCTGGTTTTATTCCCAAGGGATGCAGAACGATCGTTCCGACAAGACCCTGCTCGCCGGGTTTCTCTTCGGGGTGGGGATTTTCGAGATCATCGAGTCCTATCTTGCCTACAGGCTTTATGCGATTTTCGAGAAAATGAAACGTCCCACCGCGTAAATGGGGACATCCGACCTGTCCTACGAACGATCGGTTTCCGGCTTCGCGAGGAACCAGGCAGCGATCGTCATCCCGTCCCAGATGGCGCCTGACCGGATCCTCTCCTCGACTTCGGCGGGCGTCAAACGCAGGAGCTCGAACTCCTCCGTTTCGTCCGGTTTCGCTCCCACGTATCGCAGATCCCTCGCGATGTATACGCGGCACATCTCGTCGGTGACCCCGTTGTATGGATTGAACTCCCCCGCTAGGACCAGGCTCCCCGCAAAGTAGCCGGCCTCTTCTGTTAACTCCTGCCTCGCCGTTTCTTCGTGGGTCGAGCCGTCCTTTACGCTGCCGCAGGGAAACTCCACGCTCTCCCTGCCCAAGAGGTAGCGATACTGGTTCACCAGCAGCAGCGTGCCGTCCTCCAACATAGGGACGACCATGGATGCCCCGTTCGTATGGACGTAATGGTATTCGCCGGGTTTTCCCGACGGCAGCTCGAAGACGTCCCGCTTGTACGTCCAGTACGGATTCCGGAACACGATCGATTCGGAACGTTTCTTCCATGGCGTAAGCGGCATTTTCGGGCTCCTTGGGAAACCCTTTCTTTGTCGAGGCGAAAGCCATATACGGGGCCTTCACAGTCCACTATTATGTCATTGATGCCGGGAGGCTGGACGCACTCCACGATTTTTCGTAACCACTTTTTTATAAGGAGGACCGACACGTGAGGAAAGCGATGATCATCGCGGCCGCCATTGCCTTCTTGACCGGGATCTCCGCCGCTGGCGAAACGACCACGGGGGGAAACGTTCCGAAGGTTCTCCTGCTGGGAAGCCTGTCCAAGGTCTACGAACCGGTGCGGTTCGACCATGCGGAGCACATTTCCATGGCGGGGGGTTGCGAGGAGTGCCACCATCAGCATCGCTCGATGCAGGTTCAAACCTGTTCGGAATGCCATCGGATTGACCCCTCTTTCTTTAAAAAGAACGTGAACGCCGGCACGCTCAAGCCCTGCGGAGAGTGTCACGCGGTGACCAACCGTCCCGGCGACAGGGGGCGGCTGGAACTCAAGGCCGCCTACCATCAGGCCTGCTTCAAATGCCACAAGGAGGAAGTGGCAGGGAAGCCGAAGGGGTGCACAGGCATGTGCCACGTCCCGAAAGGAGAGGCGAACCGGGAAGGGAAAAAGTGAGACAACCCGGGGATCGGGGCCTTCTCCCTGCGTAGGGCTCAATCGCTGGCGAATGCATGGTCGATGATGTACCTCCAGGAGCCGTCCTCCTGCTGCCTGACGACTTCCGAGGTGCGCGACGACATCTCCACCGGTTTCCCATCCGGCCGGGTCCCCGCCAGTTTCCACTCCGCCTGCAGCAGCGCGATCCGGTCCACGCGCATGCAGTATAGGTTCCTGCATGTCATCCGCCCGTTGATCGCGAGAAGCCGCAGGAGAACCTCTCGAATCGCGAAGTGGCCGACGGCGCGCTTCCCCGGACTGGGGGCCATCACCGCGTCCGGCTCGTAGAGCGCCATGAGGCGCTCGATATCCCCCGAATTATACGCTTCTTCGAAAGCGGCATTCATGTCCTGCGGCTCCATCACCTTCATCGCCCGTACCTCCTCCCATAAAAGACTACAGGGGTCTGCTGTACGCATCCGCTCGATGGTTCCCTGTTCCCATATCTCCTTATCCGGTAGATGATGGACCCCGTCCGTTGGCTTCCTTTTTTATGGACGGGCGGCGCGAATCTTCCGATTCGTATCCCGCCCCGCATCCGTTTCCGTTACGATAAGAGCATGCCGAGCAGCAGACCGGACCGCGAAGCAGCATGGACGATCCTGACGGATCATGTAAAAAACCCGTCCCTCCTCCACCACGCTCTGGCGGTCGAGGCCGTCATGCGGCACATCGCCCGTAAAAAAGGGGCGGACGACGAGATGTGGGGCGTCATCGGCCTGATCCACGATCTTGATTATGAGGAGCACCCGGACGAACATCTGCGACATGCCCCGGAGATCCTCCGCCGCCGCGGATGGCCCGAGGAGCACATTCGCGCCGTCCTCTCTCATGGATGGGGGATCTGCACGGACGTCGAGCCCGTCACCGACCTGGAAAAGACCCTTTTTTCGATCGACGAGCTGACGGGCCTGGTCGCCGCGGCCGCCCTTGTTCGGCCTTCCCGGAGCATCCTGGACCTCCCGGTGAAAAGCGTCCGCAAGAAATGGAAGGACAAGTCCTTCGCGGCAGGCGTGAACCGGGAGGTGATCGAGAAAGGCGCGGCCATGCTGGGCATATCCCTCGATGAGCTCATCGCCGACACGATCGGGGGAATGAAGCCGGTAGCCGAACAAATCGGACTGAAGGGAAACATGTAGTTACGCGCGCATCGACCATCGACCCCCTAGGAATTCGTCGGAGAGATCGTGAAGATGGACGGTCGAGTCACCAACCCGGCCGGGGAAGCGGTCCTGACGGGCACCGACACGTTCCTGGCGGACCGCAGTCTCTAGATACACTTAAGGCCGTAGCCGGTTGCCAATCGATGCACCTCAAGGAGGAAATCATGACGAATGTCACCGAGATCGCCCCGGACGTCTACCGCATTTCGACCTACAATGCCAACTACAAGCTCCAGTTCAATCAGTTCCTCGTCAAGGACGATGAGCCGTTGCTCTTTCACACCGGAATGAAGGGGGAGTTCCCGGTCGTCAAGGAAGCCGTTTCACGGGTCATCGATCCCTCATCGATCCGCTGGATCTGTTTCAGCCACTTCGAGTCGGATGAATGCGGATCGCTGAACGAGTGGCTCCAGGCTGCTCCGCAGGCGCAACCGCTCTGTACGGTCGTGGCGGCGCTCGTCAACATCTCCGATTTCGCCATTCGGGCGCCTCGCTGGATCCCGTCGAAGGAGGTGCTCGAAACAGGGAAATACCGCTTCCGTCTATACCCGACGCACCACCTGCCGCACGCCTGGGATGCGGGCATGCTCTTCGAGGAGACAAACCGCACGCTCTTATGTTCAGACCTGTTCCTTCAAGGAGGCGAGGTGGAGCCCCTGACCGAATCCGATGTGGTTGGGCGGGCCCGGAAGGCGATGGTCAGTTTCCAGGCGACGCAATTGCTGAACTCCTCCCCCTTCACGGTAAACACGGAGCGCCTGATGCGGGAACTGGCTGACCTCAACCCTGCGACTCTCGCGATCATGCACGGATCCTCTTTCCGGGGCGACGGGAAGAAGGCGTTCCTCGATCTGGCGTCGGCGATGAAGGAGGTTCTGGGCAAGGAAGAATGACCGGGGCGGATCAGGGTCCGGCTCCTTAACCTCCCCCCTTCCTCGCCATGGCGTAGATCGCGCTCAGTTTCAACGAGTCGATCCGGTGCTCCCGCACCCATTGGAGGTTATGCTCGCGGACCCGCCTCGCCGCATCTTCCCCCAGATCGTTCACCCATTTCCGCATCCCCGTACCCATGACGATTTCCCACCAGGCCTCCGGCGTCTCCAAGCAAAGCTCCCGGTCTTCTTCGGCGACCTCCGAACCGGGAACACCGCCGGACCTCATAAGGTCGGATACGACGGCTGGATTGCTCGTCCTCTCCCAGGGGCCCACGACATCTGTCCGTTCCAGCTCCGACTCGACCTCGGTTTTCCAGACATCGTAGAGGGGTGAAAAGAAGTTTCGACCCAGCGTCGTGATCGCAAGCAGCCCCCCCGGCCTGACCAGGCGCCACAATTTGGCAACCTGCTCCGCCATGTCGTTCACGAAAAAAAGCCCCAGGACGCACACCACGGCGTCGAAGCTTTCCGGTGGCTGCGTAAGCCGCGTCATGTCGGAAACGAGAAACTCGACATTCGGGAGTTTGCGTTGCCGGGCTTTTTCCCGCGCCAATGCCACCATCCGGGGGGCAAGATCCATCCCTACGACACGTCCCCCGGGACCAACCGCTTCGGCGGCCGCAAGAGCCGACCAGCCGGGGCCGCTCGGTACATCCAGCACGAAAGCCCCCCGTGCAAGGTCGAGTCGGCCGACCGTTCGTTCGCTGACGAACGCCCAGAACCGGGCGGAGGCAAGGTCGTAGTCCGCCGCGGCGGCGTCGTAGGTCCCCGGTGCGTCGAATTCATTCGTCATGGGCGGGAAAGGTCTCCCCCGGGTTGCCTATCCGCTCGCTGCGGGCGTCTTCCACAAGATCCCGAATGGAATCTCCTGTCAGGCTGCGGAGGAACGCCACGAGGTCGTCCTTTTCTTCACTGCTCAGTCCGAGCGGTTTGATGGAGGGATCGAGACCGTCGTTGGGAACTCCCCCACGGTTGTAGAATGCGACGATCTCCTGAAGGGTGGAAATCGAACCGTCGTGCATGTACGGAGCGGTCAGCTCCACATTCCGCAGGGTCGGCGTTTTGAAGCGAAGAAGGTCGGAAGGATCCCGTGTGACCTCGTACCGCCCCCAATCTTTCTTTTCGGGAAGGCCGACACTATCCACCACCTCTCTCCGGATCGAGGTGAACACTCCTGGAGCCAGCTGGACCGTAACGGTGGGATCGGCGGAAACGTTCCCAAAGGCCTTGTTCCATCCCACGCCCGTGTCGTGGAAGAAATGATCGAGGAACAGGGCATGCTCCCCACCAACGATGTGGCACCGGGCGCAATTCGCCTTGCCGGTGAACAGGCGGAAACCCCTTACTTCTCCCTTCGTCAGGGCATCCGGCTCCTTTCGGAAATACCAGCGGTCGAACCGGGAGTTTGCGGAGATCAGGGTGCGCTGGTAGGTCGCGATTGCCTGTCCGATAGTCTCGATGCTCGCGCCCTGGCCGAACGCACTCTCGAACAGCCCGTCATAGTCTGCCATCCTCCGGACTCTTCCTATCAGATACCCGGTTGAAGGATTGCCCATTTCATCGGGAGAAAGGAGAGGGAAAATCACCTGGGTCTCGAGACTCGTTTCCCGTCCATCATGGAAAATCGATCTCATGAATGCCACATTGAGAAGGGTCGGTGCGTTTCGCCGCAGGGATTTCCCCTCGTTTCCCACTGCCGTCGCGGTTTCGTTCACGGTAAATCCCTGTTCCGGAACGTGGCACATGGCGCAGGAAATGGTCCCGTTGTGCGACAGCCGCCGGTCGAAAAACAGTTTCCTACCGAGTCTGATCTTCGCTTTCGTGGGCGGATTATCGTCCGGGAAAGGAACCGGGGGAAGCCCTACCGATCGCTCTTTGATCCGTTCCATGGCCCTGTCATCCCGGTCGGAATCCGTGAACTGCCCTCCCGCCATGGAATAATGGAGACCGAAAATCGTCACGGACAGGATGAGGCATAACCATAAAATTTTTCTCATCCATCCCTTCCGGCGCATCAGGGACATGTCATCGAACCCGGGCCTCTTCTCCGATCAGGGTTTTGATATCGTTGATGAGGAGTTGCGGGAAGAGGAAACTGGTGCTGTAGATGTTGCGTACATTCCGATCGGGGTCGATTAAAAATACTTTCAGAACATGGGAATATCCGCCGGTGGGCCGACCGATCCTATCGTACTCCCGTACCACGTATTGTCCGTACCCGTCCAGTATGGGCCGCAGACTTTTTTTCGAGGAAGTGGTAAGAAATAGCCATTTCCGCTGTTTTCTGGCCTCTGCAAACCCGCGGGCTTCCGCGAATTCCCGCATGATTTCGGGAGTATCGTGTTCCGGGTCGAAACTGAGAGTGATAAAG
>JBAUKK010000052.1:0-2295 GCA_049577645.1 Candidatus Deferrimicrobiaceae bacterium | reverse complement strand
GTTCCACGGAAGCCGGTTCGTCGGGACCCCGGTGAAGAACCCCGATTTCATCAAACTCGCCTCGGCCTACGGGATCGCCGGGGAGAGGGTCGACGAAGGAAAAGCACTCGAGCCGGCCCTGCGGCGCGCAATGAGGCACAGGGGGGCCTACCTGATCGAGGTCGTGACGGACATGGACGAGATGATCCTGCCCATGATCCCGGCGGGCTCCCGGTTTTCCGACATGAGGGTCGCCCGATGAGGCCGAAGCGGGCGCACACCATCCTGGCGTTCGCCCACAACCAGCCGGGCGTCCTGTACAAGCTTCTCTCCCTCATCCGGAAAAAGCGGTACAACGTCGAGACGATCACCGTCGGCCACACGCACGTCGACCAGGTGAGCCGGATGACGATCTCGTTTTCCCACGGCGAAGGGAACAAGATCGAGCAGATCGTCCAGCAGATCGACAAGATCACGGAGATCCCCAAGACCGAGGACGTGACCTACGCGAACGTGATCAACCGGGAGCTGGTCCTGTTGAAGGTGAAGGCGTCTCCGCAGGACCGTGTCCACGTCACGGCGACCACCCAGATCTTCGGCGGCAAGGTTATTTACGTGGCCCCTGCACATATGATCGTGGAAATCACGGGAAAGCAGGAGAACATCGACAACGCCTTGCGGATGTTCGAGGAATTCGGGATCATCGGTGTGGCGCGTACGGGAGCCACGGTCATGTACCGGGAAGAGGAGGACATGGGACTGGACCGGATCGTACTGCCCGGGAGTCGAGTGGCACCCTTAAGAAAGAAGCGCTGAAGGCGGCCGGGAAGCATTCCCCGGTTCCCACGAGGCCTCCCGGATCATCATCCGTCGGTTTCCGCCGGAACCCCCTATTACCCGAAGGAGGAAAAAAGATGAATACCCATGGGTTCGGACCGGAGGAAAAGGACCTCGCGACGAACGGAATCCTCACCCCGGAGGTAGCATGGTGGAACCTTCCCCCTTGCGCTCTCATCGAACATGCCCTCCAACGCCGGGAGGGTCACCTGGCGGAAAAAGGACCCCTGGTGGTGCGGACCGGGGAATACACCGGACGTTCCCCCGATGACCGGTTCTTCGTGCGGGAGCCTTCGAGCGAGAACCATATCGGGTGGGGGAAGAGCAACCGCCCTTTCGAAAAGGAGAAGTACGAACTGATTCGAGGCCGGCTTCTCTCCTATCTGGAGGGAAAGGAGATCTTCGTACAGGATTGCTTCATCGGCACCGACGAGGAGCACAGGCTCCCGGTCCGGGTCATTACGGAGATGGCCTGGCACAGCCTTTTTGTGCGGAACATGTTCCTCACCGACCCGGATCCGGAGATGCGCGCCCGGCACGTGCCGGCGTTCACGGTGATCGACGCTCCCGGGTTTCACTCCAGCCCCGAGATGGACGGCACGCGTTCCGAGGTCTTCGTCCTCATCCATTTCGGACGACGGGAGGTTCTCATCGGGGGATCGTTGTACGCGGGGGAGATCAAGAAATCCCTGTTCACGGTGATGAATTACCTCCTCCCGAAAACGGGCGTCCTGCCGATGCATTGCGCCGCCAATTTCGGGGAGGACGAAAACGACGTGGCCGTCCTGTTCGGGCTGTCGGGAACCGGGAAAACCACCCTGTCCGCCGACCCGGAACGGACGCTTGTGGGGGACGACGAACACGGATGGAGCGACAGGGGGGTGTTCAATTTCGAGGGGGGGTGCTACGCGAAGGTCATCAAGCTTTCCCTCGAAGCGGAGCCCGAGATCTACCAAACGACCCGGATGTTCAGCACCATACTGGAAAACGTCGCCATGAACACGGGCAACAGGCGGATCGATCTGAACGATGGATCGCTAACGGAGAACACGCGCGCATCCTACCCTCTCTCCTCCATCCCCCGTGCGGCGACGCAGGGATCCGTGGGGCACCCCAGGCACATCGTCATGCTCACGGCGGACGCTTTCGGCGTCCTTCCCCCCATCGCCGCCCTAGACCCCGCCCAGGGCATGTACCATTTTCTCTCGGGCTACACGGCCAAGGTTGCGGGAACCGAGCGGGGCCTCACCGAGCCGGAGGCGACGTTCAGCGCCTGTTTCGGAGGGCCTTTCATGTCTCTCCACCCCTCCGTCTATGCCGGGCTCCTGGGGGAGAAAATCGCCCGGCACGGATCCCGCGTGTGGCTTATCAACACCGGCTGGACCGGCGGGCCGTACGGCACCGGCAAAAGGATTTCGCTCCCTCTGACCCGGGCCATGCTGCGTGCCGCCCTCTCCGGGAGGCTGGACGGCGTCGAAA
>JBAUKK010000051.1:0-2733 GCA_049577645.1 Candidatus Deferrimicrobiaceae bacterium | reverse complement strand
GTGAAGGACTGATACTGATGGGAGGGGAGCAACGCAAGAATTCCGGTCCGGGAAAAGAAGCGCGCCCGAAAGGAAAACTTCGCGAATACCTGGAGGCGTTCGTTGTTGCGCTCCTGATCGCTCTCGTGGTGCGGACCTTCGTCATCCAGGCGTTCAAGATCCCCTCGGGATCGATGGAAGACACGCTGCTCATCGGCGATCACATCTTCGTCAACAAGTTCCTCTACGGGTATCACATACCGTATACGAACGGGCGGGTTCTCCAGTTTGCCTCCCCCGATCGCGGCGACATCATCGTGTTCGTCTTCCCCGAGGATCCGAGCAAGGATTTCATCAAGCGCGTCATCGCCGTCCCGGGCGACACCCTGGAGATCCGGCACAAGGTGGTCCTGATCAACGGGAAACCGCTGCACGAGGACTACACGAGGTTCGCCGACGGGGACGCGGTCGACGGGTTCGTTCGCAGCAGGGACAACCTCTCTCCGGTGAACGTTCCGGAAGGGAAGTATTTCGTCATGGGGGACAACCGCGATCGATCCTACGACTCACGGTTCTGGGGGTTCGTAGACGAGGACGCGATCATCGGGAAGGCCCTCTTCATCTACTTCTCCCTGAACTGGGAGGCCGACCTGCGCTGGTACGAACTCTGGCGCTACCCGGACCTTGTGCGGTGGAACCGAATCGGGGACGTATTGCGGTAAGCCTCCTTCCCTTCCTGTTGACGAAGCGGCGCGGCGGCGGTATGATCCTGCATAACCTTTTAAGCTAACCCCGTGAGGTTAGCAAAGGATGGAAATGGGTGACAGCATCGGCAGACACCACCTCCCCGCTTGATCGGGGGGGTTTTTTTTTGCCCGCCGGAAATCCCTGCATTAACCGAAGGGGGCTAAAGACATGAAAAAAAGCGGCAAGAAGCTGATCCTGGACACCAAAGGCGTGGACCGGGTGCTCTCCCGCCTGACCCACGAAATTCTGGAGAAGAACAAGGGGGCCGAAGAGATCGTCCTCGTCGGGATCTGCTCCGGGGGAGTCCCCCTGTCCCGGATCATCCAGGGCAAGATCCGGTCGATCGAGGGGGTGGAGGTGCCCGCCGGGTACGTGGACATCACCCTGTACCGGGATGATCTGTCCCGGGCGGGATACCAGCCCCGGCTGAAAAGAACGGAGATTCCCTTCTCGATAGACGACAAGAAGGTCGTCCTCGTGGACGACGTCCTCTTCACGGGGCGTACGATCCGGGCGGCGATGGACGCGTTGATCGACTTCGGGCGCCCCAAGAACATCCAGCTCGCCGTCCTGATCGACCGGGGACACCGCGAACTGCCCATCCGGGCCGACTACGTCGGACGGAACGTCCCCACCGCGCGCGCGGAAACCGTCGAGGTCCTCGTCGGAGAGGAGACGGAAGAATGGAAGGTGGTGCTGCGGGAGAGCCCCCCCGGGAAAGGGAAGTGACTCCGATGGAGTGGCGGCGGAAACACATACTCGGACTGGCGGATTTCAGTGCGGAGGAGATCGAGTTCGTCATCGATACCGCCCGTTCGATGGAGGACGTGCTGACGAGGGACATCAAGAAGGTACCCGCCCTCCGGGGGAAGACGGTCGTCAACCTGTTCTTCGAGGCGAGCACCCGGACCCGGACTTCCTTCGAGATCGCGGGGAAGCGTCTTTCGGCGGACGTGGTGAATTTCAGTTCCGCGGTTTCGAGCGTCGCAAAGGGGGAGACCCTGCTGGACACGGCGAAGAACATCAATGCGATGATGCCGAGCATCATCGTCATGCGCCATCCGGCTTCCGGGGCCGCCCAGTTCCTGTCCCGTCACGTCTCCTGTTCCGTCATCAACGCCGGCGACGGTTCGAACGAACACCCGACCCAAGGGCTTCTGGACCTGTACGCTGTCACTAAAGCAAAAGGTAAGGTTAAAGGACTGAAGATTTCGATAATAGGAGATATATTGCATAGCAGGGTGGCCCGGTCCGACCTTCATTCCTTCGGCCGGATGGGGGCGGACCTTTGGCTATGCGGGCCGGGCACTCTCGTCCCGAGGGAAATGGGACGATCCGGAGCCACCGTGACGAACGACATCCGCGAGGCGGTCCGGGACGCCGATGTCGTGATGATGCTGCGGATTCAGCTGGAACGGCAGAAAACCGCCTATTTCCCGTCCATCCGGGAGTACGCCCGGAATTACGGACTGAATTCGGAGGTGTTCTCCCTGGCTAAGAAAGACGCCGTCATCATGCATCCGGGTCCGATCAACCGGGGAGTGGAACTGTCCGATGCACTGGCCGACAGTTCGCATTCGATCATCCTGAACCAGGTGGAGTCGGGCGTCGCCATCCGGATGGCGCTCCTTTACCTTCTTGCGGGAGGGCACAATGCTGCTCGTTAAGGGAGGGCGGGTGATCGACCCCGAGTCGGGAAGGGACGAAGTGGGAAGCGTCTTGATCGCGGACGGGAAGGTGGCGGATTTCCTTCCCGGGGGAGAAGCTCCGGGGACCTTCGACGGAACGGTGGTCGATGCGGCGGGGAAATGGGTGCTCCCGGGCCTGATCGACATGCACGTCCACCTGCGCGACCCCGGTTTCGAATGGAAGGAGGACATCCGGTCGGGAACGGCGGCGGCCGCCTCGGGGGGATTTACCTCCGTGGTCTGCATGGCGAACACCAGCCCGGTGAACGACCACCCGGAAGTGACACGGTACATCCGGGAGAAGGCGGCTTCCCTGGGG
>JBAUKK010000050.1:0-2766 GCA_049577645.1 Candidatus Deferrimicrobiaceae bacterium | reverse complement strand
CTCACGGGGACGGCTACGATGCGCCGGGAAAGGTACTAGCATGGGGAGGAAGATTCACGTGACAGGAGACCCGATCGAATGAACCGGACGCGAATCGTCATTGTCGTGGGGATCGCCGCCTTCCTCGCCTTGCTCGCCAGTATCGGGACGTACCGGTTTCTCTCGGAGAGAGGCCGCATGGCCGAGGATGCCAGGCTTCAGACCGTGGGTGTCGTCGTCGCCGCGGAGGATATCCCTTTCGGCGCGACGATCCGGCCGGACCAGGTGTCTCTCTCCGCGTGGCCGAAGGATCGGTACCCGCGTGACGTCCTGATCGACGTGAAGGCCGCGTCCGGCAGGATCGCCCGGCGCGAATTCATGCGCGGCGAGCCCATCGTCGAATCGAAGCTGCTCACCACCGCCGTGAACGTCGGAATGCTTTCTTTAAGGATCCCGCAGGGGATGCGGGCCTTCACGGTCCGGGTGAACGAAGTCGTCGGGGTCGGAGGATTCCTTCTGCCCGACGCCCGGGTGGATGTCGTGTTGACGACCCAGTCTTCGGGCGGACGGGGAGGGAGGATCTCCAAGATCATTCTCGAAGACATTCGCGTCCTCGCGGCCGGCCAGAAGATCGACCAGAAGATGGATCAGAAAAGCGGCGATCCGGCGGTCAAGGTCGGCACGGTCACGCTCGCCGTCACCCCGGAGGAGGCCGAAAAACTCGCACTGGCGAGCAACGACGGAAGTATCCACCTTGTCCTCCGGAATTTCGCGGACTCCGACAAGGTGAAAACCTCCGGAATCACCATGGATCGGCTCCTTTCGCCGGAACGGAGCGCCCCGGCACCCTCCCGGGCAGGGAGAGTCGTGAAGCGTGCCGCTCCGGCTGTGCGTCCCGCCCAGGCGAGAAAATATACCGTGGAAGTGATCAAGGGAAACAGCAGGTCGGAAGAAACGTTCCAGTAGGCACAGCGGACCGATTTCACTATTTGGGGGGTGGGCAGTGGTCGGAAGATCGAGGAAGGCCTTCATCCTTTCCGTCGTTTGCCTCGGGGTCCTTGCCGCCGCGCGCGCAGGGGGTGAGCTGCAAGGGGGGGAGACGCCGCCTTCCCCGGAACGCTCGATACACGTATACGCCAACCAATCGGTCCTCCTCGACAGTCCCGCCCCCATCAGGCGGGTTTCCGTCGCAAGGCCCGAGACCGCCGATGTGATCGTCATCTCCCCGATACAGCTGCTCATCGTCGGTAAGAGCGCCGGCACGACGACGCTGGTCTACTGGAGCGGGGAAGAGGCTCCCACGATCATCGACGTCATCGTCGAAGCAAACCTGGATAAGGTTCGAGCCGACCTGCAAACCATCGCCCCCGAGGAAACCTTCGAGGTCACGGCATCCGGGGATTCCATGATTCTATCGGGAACGGTAAGCACCGGGAGGGTGAAGGACCGCCTGGTGGCGGCCGCCAAGGTGTATTCCAAGAACATCGTCGACCTGCTCAAGGTGGTGAAAATGGAGCAGGTGCTTCTGCAGATCCGCGTCGCGGAGATCAACAGGACCCTGGCGAAGGAGCTGGGCATAACCCTGAGTTTGCAGGGGGTAATCGATGGCAATCTGTTCCGGGGGTTCCTGAATCCGCCGGGCTCTTTCAACTCCTTCTCCGGCTCCATCCGGGATCTTGCTACCCCGGATGCCACATTCACCGATTTGACGAACATCTTCATTTCAAAATCGACCGGTACCACCCAGTTCGCGACATTGATCAGGGTTCTCGAGGACAAGGGGGCGCTGAAGACGCTTTCCGAGCCGAATCTCGTTGTGGCCACCGGGGACGAAGGAAAATTCCTCGTGGGAGGGGAATTTCCGGTCGTCATCGCCAGCGCGGCCGGGTCGGGGGCGGCCGCTTCCGTGGAGTACAAGGAGTTCGGCATCAGCCTGCATTTCAAGCCCGTAATCGTTCCCAACGGCGATATCTACATGAAGATCTCCCAGGAAGTGAGCGAGCTGGACTTCGCCAACGGTGTCGCCATTTCGGGATTCCAGCTCCCGGGCCTGAAAACCAGGAAGGCCGAATCGGGCCTGCAGCTGGCCGACGGGCAAACGTTCGTCCTGGCCGGCCTCCTCGAAACCAAGATTACCCGAAAGGTCACCAAGATCCCGGTTCTCGGGGACCTCCCGTTCATCGGAGCGCTCTTCCGCAATGCGCGATACAACAACGCGGAGACCGAACTGATGGTGATGGTCACCCCCAAGATCGTGCGGCCCCTCAACAAGGAGGAGATCCCGGCGCTCCCCACGGAGATCATGATGCCGAAAGAAACCAGCCCGAACCTGGTGCCGTAGGCGGGCCCCATGAATGCGGGAAGGAGAACCCCCGCAGGAGGGCGGGAGGGGGGACAGATGGTCGTGGTCTTCGCGCTCGTCCTCCTCGTCCTGATCGGGTTTGCCGCCCTCGGCATCGACGTGGGGTATATGTACAGCGTACGCAACGACCTCCAGCGGAGCGTCGATTCCGGTGCGCTCGCGGGAGCATTCGTTTTCCACGACGGCGGCTGGGTGTCCGGTTCCGTCCCGGCTTCGCTCCAGACGAAGGCCGTGGATCGTGCGCGGAATTTCGTCACCCGGGACCCCGTGGGCGCGGCGCCGCTGGACAACGGAGTAATCACGATCGGCTTCCCCGATGTGAACCAGATACAGGTCACCGCCCAGGCTAACGTGAACCTCTTTTTCGCGGGGCTCATCGGGAGTCCGACGGTGATGCTCTCCGCCACCGCAATCGCGGAGGCGAT
>JBAUKK010000049.1:0-8952 GCA_049577645.1 Candidatus Deferrimicrobiaceae bacterium | reverse complement strand
GGTTCAGGCTTTCGATCTGCTCGTACAGTCGGTCTACCTTCTCCTCGATCGACGGGTTTTCACTGCGCATGCATGAGCCTCCGTGGCGTTGCCGTGGATGTTTCGTGAAGGCGGGGTGAGAGCCCGTATCTATAACATGGTTCCAATATCCGTACCGTTTGTCGGGATGGCAAGCGAATTCTTCCGGCTGCCTCTCTTTACATTCTACTTCTCTATGCCGGATAGATATTCCCCGTACTTTTTATCCTCATTTGGTCAGGATGAAGAACAAGTACGACCCGAAAAACCTTTTCCGGATGAACCAAAATGTCAAACCGTCGATCCAGACCATGAGGGTGTCAGGAGATAGTAAAACCAAACAAATTCAGGGGCGCTGGAACCTTTGATTCCGGACACCTCCCTCCCTGCCCGGTCGAATCCCTCACCGCATCAAAAGGTTTGGTGCGATGCGCTACAGCCCGAAGACCTCCTTCACCTTCGCCTCGAACGCCTCGTCCGACAGCTCTTTCGCCATCGGGACGAACGTCTCCGCCTCGATACCCACCGGGGTGCGGATCGGGGAACCGGCATCCTCGATCACGCGGAGGACCGCCTCCGCGACCGACACGGGGTCCGGCCCCTCGTTGATCTTCTTTGCGACCACGGGGATGAGTTTCGCCGCCAGCTCGGCGTACGGCGACGCCGGGGAGACGGTCGCCGGGCTCGCGACCAGCCCCTTCGACACGAAGCGGGTTCCGAAGAGCCCCGGCGTCACGGAGTGGACCCGGATCCCGAAGGGCCCCGCTTCGTACCGCAGGGAATCGGTGATCGCCTCGACGGCGTACTTGCTCGCGTTGTAGTACGTCAACAGAGGAAACCCCATCCGCCCGAGCCACGCGGAAATGTTGACGATCACCCCCGACCGCTGGGCCCGCATCAAGGGGAGCGCCGCGCGGCACATCCGGCCCACGCCGAAGACATTGACGTCGAACTGGCGCAGTATCTCCGCGTCCGTTGCCTCCTCCACCGTCCCCAGGAACCCGAACCCCGCGTTGTTGACGAGATTGTCCAGCCTTCCGGACTCCCTCGCCACGCGCGAAACGGCGGCGCGGACGGAGCCGTCGTCCGTGACGTCCAACTGCACAGCCTTGAGGGAGATCCCCCGTCCCTTCGCCTCGGCGACCAATGCCTCCCCGTCCGCCGGGCTCCGCGCCCCCGCGTACACATCGTACCCCTTGCCCGCCAGCAAGAGGGCCGTTGCCTTCCCCATCCCGGACGTCGCCCCGGTGACCAGCGTGACCTTGCCCATGCGAACACCCCCCCGTTTTTCGCCCATCGTCCCATGAACCCCGGGAAAATCCATTGATCCGCGTCAATCTCCCGGTGAAGGCGACCCAGGCGGGATTCAGTCCCACCGCCACCCAGGCCAGCCCCCAAGATGCCGTTGTTTGCGCGGGGTCTGCGGACTATTCGGATTTCGATCTAAGAGCATACCTTCGTCTGGGCAAATGGGAGGGGGGAGGGGCACTTCGCACGGCACGCGATGAAACGAACCATTTCTCCTCAGGTGGTTTCATCGCACGAAAACCACGATAGAGCAGGACGTCATAGACTATTTTCAATCCGCCTGCCAGGAAGAAAGGCACACTAAGCAAAGTGGGGACGGCCAAGAAGATGCCTGTCAACGAAGGCGAAATCGCCGCACCCACGGAACGCGCGGTACTTGTGACGCCTGATGCGGCAGAACGTTCGTCGGGCGATACAACCGCCATCGTATACGATTGGCGCGTCGGCACGTCCATCTGCGAGATGCTGAATCGCAAAAGCGAAACGGTAACCGCCAATGGAAGAGTCGGATGATGCGCGTGGAGAAAAGAATGATAATATTGCGATTCATTTTTTTCGCCATGGATTTCAAAGGTTACACGGATTCGTTTTCCCATTTATGCCAAAATTACACATTCCGTAGATTTAGGGAGATTTCCGAAGGCTTCCGATCGTGTTTCGGTTCGATCATGTTCAATCGCGCATCTTGCTCGCTTTCCTTTTTCCAGAGGTCGACGGAGCCATAACCGCCCTCGCCCACCCCCGTGGGATCTCTCCGGCGACCGAGACCGGTTCCATTGTTTCCTTGGATCTGATCGAGACAATCCGGTTGACAGGAGGAAGTCCATTTCATTAGATATCAGCAGAAACCGCGTTCGATGGTCGGTAGGATAAACGTGGAAGGGGGCAGGAACGGAGCCTGAAGAGCGGAGGCACAATGCCCAATCACAACTCAAGGAGGCGACAATGAAAGGGAACAGGAAGCTCATCGAAACGCTCGATTCGTTGCTGTCGGACGAATTGACCGCCATTAACCAGTACATGGTCCATTCGGAGATGTGCGCCAACTGGGGGTACGAGAAGCTGCACAAACATTTCGAGAAACGGGCCATCGAAGAGATGAAGCACGCCGAGAAGCTCATCGGCCGGATCCTTTTTCTCGAGGGGACGCCGACGGTCAGCAAACTCGGGAAGATGATGATCGGCGCGGACGTGCCCAAGCAGTTGGCAGGCGACCACGCACTCGAGCTTGGCGCCATCAAGGCGTACAACAGCGCCATCCAGCTCGCCGGAGAAGTGGGGGATTTCGCCACCCGGGAGATTCTGGAACATATCCTCCAGGACGAGGATGCGCACATCGATGGCATCGAGGAGTTGCAGGATCAGATAGGGCACATGACGCTTCCCCTCTTCCTCACAACGCAGGTCGGATAGCAGAAGGAGCACCTGTCGCCGGTAAATCCGAACTTCACTTCATGCCGAAATAGGGGGACAAACCCGATGTCGGGCAGGAGTGGTCCCGCGTTCGCGTTTCGGAAAACCGATAATAGTCGCCGTGAAAATACCCCCCGACGCGAGACCTGTCTCCATCCTGTCCCTATTGCCCCCAAACGTTGCATGATCCGGAGAGTTCTCAGGGCCAGGTCTCCCCGGGAACTGGGGACGCTTCGTCGATTTCAACAAGAATTGGGATTGCGCATACAATGGGGGTTAACGGCAACAGCCCATCCTACAAGTTGACAAACGCTGATCCAAATGCAGTCGGAGGAAGACGAACATGAAAGTATGGCCGGGACAACCCTATCCTTTGGGAGCCGTGTATGATGGCGCCGGAACGAACTTCTCCTTGTTCTCCGAGATCGCCGAGCGTGTCGAACTCTGTTTCTTCGACAAGGAAGGGAACGAGACTCGCATCGATCTGCCAGAGGTTATGGGCTATTGCTGGCACGGATACTTACCGACGGTGGAACCCGGCCAGCGTTACGGATATCGTGTCCACGGGCCATGGGACCCGGTCAACGGTCACCGCTGCAATCCCGCCAAGCTGCTGCTTGATCCTTACGCCAAGGCGATCGACGGTCAGGTCCGATGGGACGACGCACTCTTTCCCTACCGCATCCATGACGGTCCCGACGTCCGCAGCGACAGCGACAGCGCCACCTTCATGCCGCGGTCCGTGGTTCACCAACCCCATTTCGACTGGGACGGAGATCGTCTCCTGCGCCTCCCATGGCACGAAACCATCATCTATGAGACCCACATAAAAGGACTCACAGCCGCCCACCCGGACGTTCCACTCGAGCTCCGGGGCACCTATGCAGGTCTGGCACAACCGGCAGTCATCGAGCACTTTAAACGGCTTGGCATAACGGCGGTGGAGCTCATGCCGGTCCATCATTTTATCCACGACAAACACCTGATGGACCGAGGCCTGCGAAACTATTGGGGATATAATTCCATCGGTTTCTTTGCGCCGCACAGCGAGTACGCGTCGGACAAGGGTCCCGGGGGGGCGGTTGCGGAATTCAAGAAGATGGTCAAGACGCTGCATCAGGCCGGCATGGAAGTTATTCTGGATGTCGTCTACAACCATACGGCAGAAGGAAACCATCTCGGTCCGGTGCTCTGCTTCAAAGGGATCGATAACGCCTATTTCTACCGGCTTACCGACGACCGACGCTATTACATGGATTACACCGGCACAGGCAACAGCATGAATATGCGCAACCCCCACGTGCTGCAACTGATCATGGACTCTCTGCGGTACTGGGTCCTGGAGATGCACGTGGACGGGTTTCGTTTCGATCTGGCGTCCACCCTGGCGCGAGAGCTCCACGATGTGGACCGCCTGTCCGCATTCTTTGATCTCATACAACAGGACCCCGTGATCAGCCAGGTCAAGCTCATCGCCGAACCCTGGGATGTGGGAGAAGGTGGATACCAGGTCGGCAACTTTCCTCCGGTGTGGACCGAGTGGAACGGAAAATACCGGGACTGCGTACGCGACTTCTGGCGCGGCGAGGATCAGACGCTGGGAGAGTTTGCTTCCCGCATAACCGGCAGTTCCGACCTTTACGAGAACACCTCCCGCCTGCCCTATGCCAGCATCAACTTCGTCACCGCCCATGACGGATTCCCATTGAGCGATCTCGTTTCCTACAACGAGAAACATAACGAGGCCAACAGGGAGGAAAACCGTGACGGCGAAAACCACAACCGATCGTGGAACTGCGGCGTGGAAGGACCTGCAGACGACCCGGATGTTCTCCTCCTACGGAGACGCCAGAAGCGGAATTTTCTCGTCACGCTGCTCCTTTCCCAAGGCGTCCCCATGCTGCTGGGGGGCGACGAAATCGGCCGCACGCAGCAGGGGAATAACAATGCCTACTGTCAGGACAACGAGATTTCCTGGTACGACTGGAAGAACACGGATGAAGACATTCTTGCTTTTTGCCAACGGCTGTTCCGTTGCCGCAGAGAGCACCCCGTCTTTCGGCGCCGACGCTGGTTTCACGGCCGGCCTATCCATGGAAGCGAGGTCAAAGACATTGCGTGGTTTACCTTGGAAGGTGAGCAGATGGCCGAGGAGGACTGGGGGCAGGGGTTTGCGAAATCGCTCGGAGTTTTTCTAAATGGCGAGACGATCCCGAATCCAAACCCGCGCGGCGAGCCGGTCGAAGACAACAGCGTTTACATGATTTTCAACGCCCACCATGAACCTTTGGATTTCACTCTTCCCGGAACCGATTGGGGTGAACTCTGGCTGAAAGAACTCGATACGGAAATCGGCTGGGTGGAAAAAGAAGAATCCTATAAGGCAGGGGACCGGGTAAAGGTTCAAGCTCGTTCGATAGTGGTGCTTCGCCATGCATCGTGAACCGTTTGCTATCTATCGATTGCAATTGTGGACCGGCTTCGGCCTCGTGGTGAAAGCCGATTCCCGATCCATGGACCCGCGAGGGGCTTGACCGGCCTTCCGGGCCAAAACGGGCAGACTTCTCCCGCCGCCCCGTCGCACACCGTGACGACAACGTCCATCTCTGGCGCTCCCGGTTTGGATAACTCGTCCCGGCTTTTGCTACGCAACCCCCGGGTTGGGTATCCGAGGGACCTAAGCAGGTCCACGGCAAGGGGGCACCACCCCCCTAACGAGAACCAAATCAGGTTCAATCCGAACCTGTCGAAAGAAGATTCTTCATCTCTTCCACCGACGGGACTTTCCCCGCCAATCTGATCTTTCCGTCGATGGCCACGGCCGGTGTCATCGAGATGCCGTACTTGATCATCTCCCTGATGTTCTCCACCTTGACGACCGTGGCCTCTTTCCCCGTCTCCCGGAGCGCCTCCCGAACCGCTTTTTCGGTGGCCTTGCACCGCGCGCATCCCGGACCCAGTATCGCGATTTCCATGGTTCACCTCCCGTATACATGGATCGGCCGGCCCGTCCCCGCTCCCGGCCCGCCTCCTGTTCAAAACACGAAGTTTCCGAAGAACCACCCCGCCAGTGTGCCCGAGACGATGATCACCGGGACGTACACGAAAGCCTTCTTCAGGCCGAACACCCGCGCGATGGCCAGCCAATTGGGAAGACTCACCCCGGGGCCGGTCAACAGGAGCGCCAGGGCAGGCCCCTTCCCCATGCCCAATCCCATCAGGGTGTGGACGAACGGCGCTTCCGTCATGGTGGCGAAGTAGGTGACCGCTCCGATCAAGGTGGCGAGAAAGGATGCCCGGATGCCGTTCCCTCCCAGCCATGCCCGGATCCATTCCTCCGGAAGCACTTTCCCCACGATGCCCACGAGAAAAACCCCGATCAGCAGAAGGGGAAAGATGATGCGGACGAACCACCACGTCTCCCTCCCCCAGTCCCTGATCTTCTCGGGGGGAATCTTCCACCAGGCGTATCCCCCCATGACCACGGTACAGAAAAGCCATACCGCGACCTTGTACGGGTACGGCCGGTCCGTAATCAGGTAGTTGGGAAGAAGGAGGGAGAGAAGAATCAGCAGAATCAGCACCAGTGCCTTCCCCGGTACCACGGGGCTTGCGTCCCCTTTCCGGGGGCGGTCTTCCGCCTCGGGTGCGCCCTTTCCAAACGCCAGGTCCATTGCGATTCCCACCAGAAAGGCCATGGCAAGGGAAGCGACGACCCTCGAAGCCACGATCTTAGCACCCAGCACGTTTCCGGTGTAGACGAGGGAGAGGATGTTCGCCGACGGCGCGACCCACAGCAGGATGAACGCGGCGCTGATCCCTGCGCCTGCGTAGTACAGCCCCCCCGCGACCGGGATCACGGTGCACGAACACGCCGCGATCAGAAAACTGCCTCCCGCTGCCAGGGAATACGACCGGATCCTGCCCGCCTTCCGGCCGAGATAGTGCAATACCAGCTCCCGGTCGACAAAGGTCACCATCGCGCCGGCAAGCAGGAACGCGGGGACCAGGCAGGTCAAGACGTGGGTAGCGACGTACCCCTTGACCGCCAGCAATCCCGCGAGAAACAGGTCCCGAACCATATTCCCAATCCCCTCTCAAGAGGTCTCTTTGCCTGTCGGACCACCTCGGTGGTCTGTTTGCCCATGGGAACACCGGTTCCCCAAATCGCGATCCTCATCCCCTCATCGCGGCGGGAATCCTGTTCCCGTACAACCGAACCTTCTCCCTCGGGCGGTCAGCAGACCGCTGTTCTGCGCGGTAACGTCATCCCCCATGCGCAAATCTCCACGGGCCCCATCTTCCGTGCGATCGTCTCCCGCTTCCGGTCCTTCGCAATGACCGGGTCGTCGTTGAGCCACCCCATCAAGGACCGAAGCATCTTTCTTGCGTAGGTGGACCCGCCGGAACTGTTCAGCGAGTAATACACCCACTTCCCTTCCTTCCTTTCCTTGACCAGCTCCGACATCTTCAGGAGAAAGAGATGCTTGGAGATCGTGGACTGGTTGAACTCCAGGATGGCGATGACCTGGCAGACGCACATCTCGCCCTTTTCCAGGAGTTTCAGGATCCGCACCCGGGTCGGGTCGGCCACGGCTTTCATCACCCTTTCGTAATCCCGCAAAGACATATGGTCCTCCTTCACATTGACAACTGACCATACGACATAATAACATGTCGCCGGATCTCGCATCTATAGATTGGAAGGGGGATTGTGACCGAAAAGAAAACCCTAAATCTTTTTGAACGTTACCTTACCCTATGGGTGGCCCTCTGCATGGGGGCGGGGATTCTTATGGGCCGGGCTTTCCCGGAGGCGGTCAACACCGTCCGTTCCCTGGAATTCGGCGAGGGCAGCCGGATCAACATCCCGATCGCGATCCTTATCTGGCTGATGATCTACCCGATGATGTTGAAAGTCGACTTTTCCTCGATTCTAAACGTAGGCAAGCGCCCGAAGGGATTGTTGGTCACCCTCTTCGTCAACTGGCTCGTCAAGCCGTTCTCGATGGCGTTTTTCGGCTGGCTTTTCTTCAAGCATCTCTTCTACCCCTGGATCGGTCCCGCGCTCGCCGACCAATATTTGGCAGGCGTCATCATCCTCGCGGCAGCTCCCTGCACAGCGATGGTTTTCGTCTGGAGCTATCTCACGGACGGCGACCCCGCATACACGCTGGTCCAAGTGTCGGTAAACGACCTGATCATGCTGGTCCTCTTCGCTCCCATCGTCACCTTCCTCATCAGCGGGACCTCCTCCCTCACCGTGCCGTTCGTCGTCCTCCTGTATGCAGTGTTCTTTTTCATCGTGATTCCGCTGGGAGCAGGGGTGATCTCCCGAATCTCCCTGATCCGGTGGAAGGGAACGGCATGGTTTGAGCGATTCACGGCGGCTCTTCACCCGGTTGCCGTCACAGCCCTGCTCGCCACGCTGGTCTGCATCTTCGCCTTCCAGGCGGACAACATCACCACGCGCTTCTTTCATATCGTTCTCATCGCCATCCCGATCCTGATCCAGGTGTACTTCAACTCCTCCCTGGCATACGGCCTGATGAAATGGCTGAAGGTTCCGCACAATGTGGCCGCACCCGGGGCGCTGATCGGTGCGAGCAATTTCTTCGAACTGGCGGTGGCGACGGCGATCGCCCTCTACGGTGCAGGATCGGGGGCGGCGTTGGCTACCGTGGTGGGGGTCCTGGTGGAGGTGCCGGTGATGTTATCGGTGTGCGCCTTCTGCAACCGTACCCGGCATTGGTTTCCCGATAGCCTCTCAGGATGAATCCAAGGGGCTATCAAATCGAAGCCGTTGCCGCTTGACGCCCTCAGAGCGTCCCGGGTCACGCGTCCTTGCCCAGAACCTCCTTCATCACCGAAGCCAGATCGAGGACCGCCTTCTTCCCGTCGCCCCGGAACGAGGATCCATGCATGATCGCAAGGGTCGCGGGGTCAAGGTCGGCCAGCTTCCGCATCAAGCGCTCCGTGCTCACCGTGTACGGGTAAGCGTTCAGCAATTGGGTCGCCTGGAAGTCGACCATCGCCTTCCGGGCTTTTCCGATCACGTCGGATTCGGTGACAGGCTCCACATCCCCGCCGTGGAGGAAGAGGTCCGAACAGAATAGCGTCCGGTTCGTCTCCTCGAAGAGGATCCCGGCATCCCAGGAGTGTGGCAGGTGATGGGTGGCATGGAGGCGAAACCGATACTTCCCGGTATCGAGG
>JBAUKK010000048.1:0-1717 GCA_049577645.1 Candidatus Deferrimicrobiaceae bacterium | reverse complement strand
GGAACGCGTAGAGGAGCGCGAAGGTGAGGGTTCCGAAGTGGTACTTCCGGTGAACCGGAGCTTCCTTGATGAATTCCAGCATGTCGTGCATCCACCCCATGTTCCACTTGAGGGTGAACCCCAGGCCCCCCAGATAGACCGGGCGGGAGACGGCCGGCCAGGCGGTCGACTCCTCCGCGACCGTCATCGCCCCCGGGAACCGGGCATGCACGATCTCGTTCATCCGGCGCAGGAAGGCGATCGCCTCCAGGTTCTCGTTCCCGCCGAACTCGTTCGGGATCCACTCCCCGGGGTTTCTCGAGTAGTCGAGGTAGAGCATGGAGGCCACCGCGTCCACGCGCAGGCCGTCGATGTGGTATTTCTCCAGCCAGAACAGGACGCTCGAGAGGAGAAAGTTTGCCACCTCCCGGCGGCCGTAGTTGAAGATCAGCGTTCCCCAGTCCCGGTGCTCCCTCTTCCTTGGGTCCGCGTGCTCGTAGAGGTGCGTCCCATCGAAGAATGCGAGCCCGTGGGCGTCCTTCGGGAAGTGGGCGGGGACCCAGTCGATGAGGACCCCGATCCCCTCCCGGTGGCAACGGTCGACGAAGGCCATGAAGTCGTGCGGGGGGCCGTGGCGGGAGGTAGGGGCGAAAAACCCAAGCGATTGATACCCCCACGAGCCGTCAAAAGGATGCTCCGTGATGGGGAGAAGCTCGAGGTGCGTGTATCCCATCTCCCGGACGTAGGGGGCGAGATCGTCCGCCAGCTCCCGGTACGAAAGATAGCCGGGGCTCTCCCCTTCCTTCCGCTTCCACGACCCGAGGTGGACTTCGTAGACCGCGATGGGCTCCTCCAGAAGATTCCCCGTGCGCCTGCGGGCCATCCACTCGTCGTCCCCCCAGGAGTACCCGTCGATGTTGCAGACGATCGATCCCGTCCGGGGAGGGTGTTCGTAGCGGAAGGCGTGAGGGTCGGTCTTGAGGAAAACCCCCCCGGATTCCCGGGAGCGGATCTCGTACTTGTAGATCTCCCCCTCGCAAAGCCCGGGGATAAAAATCTCCCACACGCCGCACTCCCCGCGGTTGCGCATCGGGTGCCGGCGGCCGTCCCAGTGGTTGAAATTTCCCACCACGGACACCCGCCCGGCGTTGGGGGCCCACACGGAAAAGGCCACCCCGGCCACCCCCTCCATCTCCGTGAGGTGGCTCCCGAGCTTGCGGTACAGTTCGAGATGGGTCCCCTCCCCGAGAAGGTGGATGTCGAAGTCGGAGAGGACGCAGTCGAACCGGTACGGGTCCTCCTGCTGCCAGCGGTGGCCTTCGTCGTTTTCGATCTCGATCCGGTAGGGAAACAGTTCCTCCCTGCCGGGGAAGATTGCCTCAACGACGCCCGCGGGGTGCAGCCGTCTCATCTCCGTGCGGCCCTCCTCTTTGCCCGCGGGAGCGAGCACGAATGCGCGGGCCGCGTCCGGGAGGATCGCGCGGATGGCGACCACTTTCCCCGACGGCAGCGAGACGACGTGGGGGCCGAGGACGGAGAACGGGTCCCAGTGCCGGGCCTCTGCGAGCAGCTCGATGTCTTCCTGGCGTACGGTTCCCGTCATGTCGTCCATTGTATAGGAAAACAACCCTCGTCCGGCAACGGCAGGCACCGAGGCTGAAGGGGAGTTTCGTGCGGCGTAAAAAAACCGGCCCCGCCCGCGGGAGGGGCCGGTACGATGCACTCTATTGTTTGGCCC
>JBAUKK010000047.1:0-2105 GCA_049577645.1 Candidatus Deferrimicrobiaceae bacterium | reverse complement strand
GGGTGACGCCGCTTTCCCGAACGACGAGGCGGACGGTATGGGTGATGTCGATGAACTGTTGGGGGGATTCCGTGTGGACCGTGATGGTCTTCAGACCCATGGGTTCCTCTCTTGAAATGCTACTTTCCTTTTGTAGCACGATAAGTTTCCGTGGGTCAAGGAATTGGGTTCCCGATATAATGGGAAGTACGTGGCGTCGTTTCCCAGGCTGATACTGGCTTCCTCTTCGCCCCGGCGCAAGGAGCTCTTGCGTGCGGTGGGGGTTGCGTACCGCGTGGTTCCCTCGGCGGTCGAGGAAGTTCCCGCGCCGGGTGAGCCCCCCTGGCGCTTCGTCCGGAGGGCCGCGCGCGAGAAGGGGGAGGAAGTGGCGGGCAGGTTTCCGCAGTCCTTCGTTCTCTCGGCGGACACGATCGTCGTCGCTTCCGGGAAGATGCTCGGGAAACCGAAGGACCCGGCAGACGGGGCCCGGATGCTTGGGGCGCTCGCGGGCAGGGAGCACCGGGTGCAGACGGCGGTCTGCCTGCTTCGCCTGCGAAACGGTTACCGGGACGAGGCGTGCGTGACGACGCGCGTCTGGTTCCGCAAGCTGTCCCGGCGGGAGATCGCGGCGTATCTGCGGACGGGGGAGACGGGCGACAAGGCCGGAGCGTACGCCGCGCAAGGGACGGGCAACCTGCTGATCGACCGGATCGCCGGGTCGTACACCAATGTCGTCGGTCTTCCCATGACGCGGGTGGTCGAGATGCTTCTCCGGGCGAAACTCCTCGATGTGTCCCGGAAAGGCCCCGGCTTGTACGGGTTCACGGGGAAGAGATGACCGGCGGGGAGTCGATCCGGGACAACGCGGCACGGGTCCTCGAAAGGATCGCGCAGGCCGCGGCGAGGTGCGGGCGAAAAGGGGAGGACATCCGCCTGGTGGCGGTCGGAAAGACGCAGCCGGTGGAATTCATCGGAGAGGCCCTCGAAGCCGGCCTTACGGTCTTCGGGGAGAATTACGTACAGGAGGCGCAAGAAAAGATCCGCGCGTTCCCGCGGGCCGAGTGGCACCTCATCGGGAAACTCCAGAGGAACAAGGTGAAAAAGGCCGTATCGCTTTTTTCGTGGATCCAGACGGTCGATTCCCTTAGGCTTCTCGAAGAAATTTCCCGCCGCGCCGAGGAAGCCGGGAAAGTCCTGCCCGTCCTGGCGGAAGCGAACCTCGCGGGGGAGGCGAGCAAGGCGGGGGTGGCCCCGGAAGAGCTTGCGGAACTGATCGAGGCCGCCCCGGGACTTCCCGGCATCCGCCTGCGGGGCTTGATGGCCATTCCTCCGTGGACGGAAGATCCCGAGGAGAGCCGCCCGTATTTCGTCCGTCTCCGGGAGATGCTTTCGGAATGCGGTTCCCGGGGAGGGGCCGGACCGGAGATGACGGAGCTGTCGATGGGGATGTCCAACGATTTCGAGGCGGCGATCGAGGAAGGCGCGACGATGGTGCGCGTCGGCACGGCCATCTTCGGCAGCCGGGCGAGGAGAGGGACATGAAGGGACTGGGATTCGTCGGGGCGGGGAACATGGGGGAGGCGATGATCCGGGGGATCCTCAAGGCGAAACTCGTCCCGCCGCGGGAGGTGGTCGTCCTGGATATCCGTCCCGAGCGGGGGAGGGACCTTGGGAAGAGGTTCCGCGTCTCCGTCGCGAAAGGGATGGCGGACCTCTTCAAAAAATGCGATACGATCGTCTTCGCCGTCAAGCCGCAGGGGGTGGGGGACGTGCTCCGCCAGGTGCCCGCAGGCATGGCGAAGGGGAAGCTGATCGTCTCGATCGTGGCGGGGGTCCCGACCCGGACCTTCCTCTCCGCCCTGGGGGGAGGGGCCCGCGTCGTCCGGGCGATGCCGAACACCCCGGCCCAGGTGGGGATGGGGTGCACGGGGCTTTTCTTCGCGCGGGGGGTCTCGCGGGACCGGAAGGAGTGGGCCCGGAAGATCTTCTCCTCCTTCGGGGAGGTGGCCGAGTTTCCCCGCGAGGATCTATTGGACGTCGTCACGGCGCTCTCCGGCTCCGGCCCCGCCTACGCCTTCCTGTTCATCGAGGCGCTGGCCGACGGGGCGGTCCGGGCCGGCATGCGG